>WJMC01000082.1 GCA_014728145.1 Candidatus Zixiibacteriota bacterium
AATGCTCGAAAGGCAGTTGAAGAAAGCTCATCTCGATCCTCCCGATGAGACCCAGCTTTTGCAGTGCGCCGATACCTTCGGATACAAGACTGTCGAGGCCCTGCTCGCGGGTATCGGCCAGGGTGATGCTTCGGTTGTCACGCTTGTTAACCGGATTTACCCGCAAACGCAGGAGGGTAAGCAGGATGAAGCTTCGCTGGAGGAAATAGTCTCCGGGCGTCAGAGGGGGCGTGATGATGTCAAGATCGACGATGTCGGGATGCTCCAGTTCAATTTCGGCAAATGCTGTCAGCCGGTGCCGGGCGAGGACGTGGTCGGATTTATTACCCGGGGCCGGGGGGTGACGGTTCATCGCAGGGACTGTCCCAATATCAGGCGCGCAAACCTTGACAAGGAGAGACTGGTCGATTTGAGATGGGATGTCAGCGAGACCTCGACCTTCATCGTCCGGATCAACCTGGTGATGGAAGACCGTAAAAATATCCTGCGCGATATCCTCAATTCGATTGCCGAAGATGATACCAATCTCAAGAGCACCAGTATACACGCCTCCAAGGGGCTGGCGCGCGGGGTGTTTATTGCCGAGGTGCGCAACCTGACTCACTTGAATAAACTGATTA
This sequence comes from Candidatus Zixiibacteriota bacterium, assembly GCA_014728145.1. NCBI lineage: Bacteria > Pseudomonadati > Candidatus Zixiibacteriota > Candidatus Zixiibacteriota bacterium. The sequence goes on from WJMC01000082.1 coordinate 621, forward strand.
ACCAGATCAGCAGGGTCAAGGGCGTAATCGATGTCTCCCGTTATCTCGGATCGTCCGGGTCCTCTAAATAAACTTGCCTGTATCTTTGCCGCTGAGTATCTTTGTTTTCGGTAATGAAAAAGCTAATCGATTCAACATACAGGATGATCGATCACCTGGGGCGCAGTCTGCTGGGATTTGTGTTTCCTCCCCAGTGTCTGAGCTGTGGAAGCCTGCATGACAGCGAGCCGTATTTCCTATGCCGTCGTTGCCAAAATAAGCTGCAGGAATATATCTTTCCATTCTGCGTTAAATGCCGGGGTGCGCTCGATTTTGACCAGGCCGGCTGTCCTGTCTGTGGACTCAAAAAGTTGCCGATTAAACGGGGCTGGACATTGACCGGCTATGACGATGTCAGCAAGCCCCTGATCTTCGCTTTCAAGTATCATGGTATCCTGCCGGTCGGATATTACCTGTCGCGACGACTGGCTGAAATCATCGGGCAGGGGGGCGGTCAGAATGTTGTCGATATGGTCGTGCCGGTACCGCTTCATTCCTCGCGGAAACGCAAACGGGGGTTCAACCAGAGCCTGATCATTTCCGAGATCCTGGCCGATAGGCTCGAGTTGCCACTGGCTGATGAAGCCATATTGCGGATTCGGCGCACGAAATCGCAGACCGGTCTGCCGCCGAAGGATCGCCGGGAGAATATGCGCAATGCCTTTGGAGTGAGGGACAACCATAAAATCGAGGGCAGGCATCTGCTGTTGGTCGATGACGTCATCACCACCAGCGCAACCTCGATGGAGGCGGCCAGAACTTTGCTCGAAGCGGGAGCTTCAGCGGTCACGCTGGCGGTGCTTGCTGTTGCCGGTTCCGACGACATCTTCTGATTTTTTGTTGAATACGGGACGATTTTTCTTTCTATTGATACCATGGGTATTTCCGATATTAATCGCCAGCAGGTAGTGGACTTTCTGGGTTACATAGACCTTGAGCTGAACCTTTCCGATAACACCATCGCCGCCTATCGTCGTGATATTTCAGAATTCATCGAGTTTTTAGGACAAAAACAGGAAATCAGCCTCAATTCCGTTCGGGAAAGCGAGATAATAGAATACCTGCTCAGGCTCAGGCGCCGGGGAAACTCGGCCCGGAGCGCGGCCCGTAAATTGTCGGCACTGCGTCACCTGTTCAGGTTTTTGGTATCGGAGGGGAAACAGGCCGGTGATCCGACGAATGTGCTGGATACGCCTAAACTGATGCGTCCCCTGCCGGATATTCTTTCGAAAGAGGAGATCGGTCGGTTAATTGAGGCGATTTCCGGCGATGATCCCCTGACCGTGCGCAACCGGGCGATCATGGAGTTCTGGTACGCCTGCGGGCTGAGGATTTCGGAACTTTCCGCTATTAAAACCGGGGATATTGTGCTGGAGGTGGAGATACTCAGGGTGCACGGCAAGGGAGGAAAGCAACGTCTGGTGCCGTTCGGATCGTACGCCCGCAGGGCTTACCTGGATTATCTTCACAATGCCCGTGACAGCCTGGTGCGCGATAATTCGTACGATATCCTGTTTTTAAGCCGGCGCGGAGGGCGGTTGTCGCGTATGGGGCTCTGGAATATATTCGCAAAATACCTGAAAACAGCCGGTATTCGTAAAAAAGTTACCCCCCACAGCCTGCGCCATTCCTGCGCAACCCACATGGTTGAAAACGGTGCTGACATAAGAACGGTTATGGAATTTCTCGGTCATGCCGATATAAGTACTACGCAGATATATACTCATTTGGACCAGAGGTACCTGAAGGAAGTCCATCGGAGATGTCATCCGAGGAAGAAGCGAGATGCCCAAGGCAGTAGCACATATACCGGCCTGGATACTGAATCAAAAGGAAGAAAAGATCCCGGAGAGGGGTCTCTTTAATATTGCTGTTTACCAGGAAAACCTGGACATCTGTAACGATCTTATCGACGCTTTCCCGCAGGCCAACCTGCAGTTTCATCATTTCAGCAAACCCCATGAACTGGTTCGCTACGCCCAGCGCTATATCCTCGACCTGATTATTATCGTGGTAGAGAATGATTTCGGTCGTACCACCCGTCTGGTCAATGAGGCCCGGGAGCAGATGTTTTTATCAATAGTGCCACTGATTATCTATAATCCAACCTCGGCTCATAAGGCTTATAAGCAGGCCCTTGAATGCGAAGCGGATGATCTTCTGATGGGTGAGTGGAACCGCGAAGCTTTTGCGACCCGGATTCAGATGCTGATGAGCCGTTCGCGCCGGGACCTCGGTGTCAATCCGTCCTCGAGACTGCCCGGTCCCTCGATGATCGAAAAGAAGATCAACCAGATGATTGCCAACGATAAGGACTTCGCGGTCTGTTATCTCGATATCGACAATTTCAAGGGTTACAACGATTATTATGGTTATTTCTACGGCGACAAGGTGATTCGCCTGACCGCCCAGATAGTACGCGATGTCGTCTTTGACCTGGTACCCAACGGTTTCGTCGGCCATGTCGGCGGAGACGATTTCATATTTGTCATCCCCTACCAGATGATCGATATGGTCTGCTCGAATACTATTAAGACGTTTGACCGCATAATTCCGTATCGTTACAAAGAAGAGGATCGCCTGCGGGGCAAGATCGTTACCAAGAACCGCTTCGGCGAAGATGAGATCTACTCCATGCTTACAATCTCGATTGCAGTACTGGTATGCGAGAACAAGATTTTTTCACACGCCGGAGAGATGTCTCATATGCTGGCCGATTTAAAGAAATACACCAAGAAACTGGCCGGCTCAAACTATATGATCGAGCGCCGTAAGAAATACTAATCCCCGTTTAGCGCGTTTTCAATCATCTCCATCAACTTCACCGCCGTCGGATTATCCGGATCGTTTTTCAAGACACCTCGAATCAGTTCAACTGCCTCGGAAGTGCGTCCCGAACGCAGGTAAAGCTGTGCCAGGTTCAGGTTGGCCTGGGGCTGGTTGGGATCCTGATTGAGAGCTGTCAGGTAATGCTTTTCGGCCTGCTCGAGGTTGCCCGACTGGAAATGCAGGTTGGCCAGGTTGACCCGGGCCGAAAGATGCTCGGGATTGATCGTGAGCGCGCGCTCGAGTACATCGATGGCTTCTTCAAAACGGCTGTGGTCACGCAGTCGAACGGCCAGGTTATTCAGGTAGGCGGAATTCGATGAGTCGACCCGGTACCCCCGGTAGAGCATATCCAGCGCTCGTTCCGATTTTCCCTCCAGACTGAGCAGGTTGCTGAGAGTTGTGTATGAACTCAGGATAGTTGAGTCGAGCGCCAGGGAGCTGTCGACAGCGTTTCTGGCATGATCGTACTGCTCTATCTTAAACAGGGAATAGGCCAGCCGGTTAAACAGGTAAGCATCGTGTGGATTGTGCTCGATCGCATGGCCGTAAGCGACCGCGGCGCCATCGTAATCGTTTTTACGTTCGCGCAAGTTGCCCAGAAAGGCAAGCGCATTCGGGTCCTCGGGATTTTCCTCGATCGCCCGTTCGATATAATATGTTGCGCTGTCGAGCATATTCTGGCGCAAAAAGGCGGACGCCACAGCCTGGTTGGAGCGTGAACGGTCATCCGGCCTGATGCCGAACAGGGTTGTGTTGGAAACAACCGCGACTATAATAAAAACTACCGCGGGTACCATCAACCTGCGAGGCTGTTTTAATTTCGCCAGAATATAATCTGTTGCCAGCGCGGCCAGGACAATTAGAAATGGCAGTGTCGGTACCCGAAACCTGGCAGTCACAAAGAATAAGATCAGGACCAGCTGATAGGATAACAGGGTGCCTGCCAGAAGGTGCAGGCGACTGTCTCCCGACCTGAATGCAATGTAGAGACCAATCATTGCCAGGGGAGCCAGCAGACCGAACGGAAATCCGGGCGGTCCATGCCAGAGCAGTGTTTTTAAGAGCCACGAATCCGAGCGCAATGTGTAGATATCGCGGTTGCTCTCGATCTCGTAAGCATTCCACAGGTAATACAGTTTCTTCAAAGACAGCTCGATGAACTCGACAGGATTGTTCCCGATCCACTGGAACGCCTGCTCAAACCAGTATGAGGAGATTTCAGAAGGTGTCAGCTCACGACCGGTACGCATCTCGGCCACCCGTTCCGATGAATATTTGACATTGTCCTGGTACTCATTGACCGCCTTGAAATGGCCGGGTGCGCCGGCTGTTTTACCATCGGCCTCGGCATTATTGCCGATCCAGAAATTTACTCCACCCTGGTAAGAGATCATGACCGGATCACCGCTGAGCGCGTAATTGCGTATTGTTATCGGCAGGATGAGTGCCAGCATTCCGGCAAGCATGATCACGATATCCACAAGTCGTCCCGATTTTTTCGCTACTGCCCGGTAGTTTGCGACAAACAGATACAGCATGACTGCCGGCAGGATGATCAGCACCGTCGGACGAGCCAAAGCTGTCAACCCGATCAGCAGGCCGATTGTCAGGAAGCGCAGGCGAGAACTGTTTGCTGTGGTTTTGCGTACCACATGAAATGACAACAGCATTAAAAAAGTGAACAGGCTGGTGATTAAAAGCTCGTTGTCGAAATATATCAACAGGGAATACAGGACTGCTGTAAAGCCGGCGATCAGGCCGGCTCGGCGGTTGATAATATCACGAGCTGTCAGGTACACGATCACCGCGGATAAAGACCCCAAAAGCGACTGGATGATGCGGGGCGCGAACGGACCGTCGCCGAAAAGCGAATATATGATCCCGAGAAAATACGGATACAGTGGTGCGCGGAAGAAGGCCTCATCGCCGATGATATTGCCTTCAGCGATCGTGCCTGCCCAGATATGATGCCAGAGGGCGTCGATCTGATGCATCTCGAAAAACGGGCTGTCGGATATCTGGATCATGTAAACCAGCCGTACAGCCATAGCCGAGATGAAAACCACTACGGCCATCCGATCGATATCTTTCACTCTTTCGGCAATTCGAGTCATAGGCTGATAATTTAAGTTGATATGCGGTTTTTATCAAATTGAATGTGAAAATATAAGCTTCAGGCGCCACCTCTCCGATCGAAGATGTCGATTCATGATCAGTTATTAGTTTGCAGAGTTCAGATTCAGGGAACCCGTTGTTTTGATAAAATGCAGATCGGGAAACCATCTGGTATAAAAAAGGCGGAGCACGAAGCTCCGCCATATATTGCAAAGGACTGACGTTTACCGTTTCTTTACAAAAGTGAACCGCCAGAAGACCAGCATCAGGATTCCGAAGAACATCAGCGACAGGATATCGTTCCAGGGAGCGCCGAAAATCGAGATAGTGTCGTACTGGTTAGAGAAGATCCGATATTTGTCGAGAAACGCCAAACTGGATGCTCCCGCGAACATGAGCGCGATCGCCACGCCCACGAGGGCATCACCGGCCACAAGTCCGGAAGCGAACAGGATTCCCTTCTGCTCACGGCTCTTGTGATGCACGACATCCATCGAGGTCCGTTTGACCAGAAGCGATAAAAGACCGCCAGCCATAATCGGGGTCGAAAGCGAGAGTGGCAAATAGAGCCCGATCGCGAACGGCAGAGAGCCGATTCCCAGAAATTCCACGGCCAGGGCAATCATGCCACCGGCGATAATATATTCCCAGGGCAGTACACCTCCCAGGATGCCGTTGACCACCGCCGCCATGATATTCGCCTGCGGTGCCAGAAGCGGGTTGGGATGCTCTGGTGATTCCACGAACCCGTAAGTGTCACCCAAAAGAAACAGGATGAAACCCATCGTCAGGGCCGGGAAGAAGAGGCCGACAAATTCCATGATCTGCATCTTTTTGGGAGTGGCCCCCAAAAGGAAACCGGTTTTGAGGTCCTGGGCGATATCGCCCGAAAGACATACCGCGATACATACCACCGCGCCGACCGACATGGCCGCCACCATACCCTCCGCGCCGGATATGCCAAACGCGGTCAGCATCAGGCAGGTCACCAGAAGTGTCGCGATCGTCATACCCGAGACCGGCGATGATGACGATCCGACCAGACCGACGATTCTGGCCGCGACCACGACAAACAAGAATCCGAAGATTACGACCATGGCGATCGCGAGAGGATTGAGGCCGGTATTGGGATAAGCCCAGATCACCAGTATAATCAGGATCGCGCCAACCAGAACGACCCACATCGGAAGCTCCTGGTCGGTACGCTTTTCTGCTTCACCGTCATCTTTCCGGCCCCGTTTGAGAATCTGTTTGAACCCGGTTGAAAACGAACTGATGATCGTCGGAAATGATTTCAAAAGGCTCACGAACCCGCCCACCGTGACCGCGCCGACACCGAGGTACTTGATGACATGACCGCGGATGAAGTCGGCGTCGATGTCCGCCGCGGTCATCCCCGGACCGGCCATATCCAGGAGGTGCTGAAGACC
>WJMC01000083.1 GCA_014728145.1 Candidatus Zixiibacteriota bacterium
CTGCATGCTGTTGATAGTGTCGGCCACGACATTGTTGCCCTGGTTGGCATTGTCGGAAGCCGCCTTGGCCAGTTCGGAGGCCTCGGAAGCGTTCTTAGTCGATTCCATGATCGTGGCGGTCATCTCCTCGATCGCGGTCGCTACCTGGGCGGCCTGCTGGGTCTGATCGTTAGCACCAGCCGCCATCTGCTCAGACGATGATGATATCTCAGTCGCCGCTGAGACAAGCTGGGTAGCATTGTCAGTCAGCTCACGCACGATCTGTTCCAGGTTGCCGGTCATACGGGCAAAGGCAGTGCCCAACACGTCTCGATGCGATTTGGCATTAATCGCTACAGTCAGGTCGCCCTCGGCAACCTTGGTGGCAGCTCCAGCCATCTCCTGCATATAGGTGACCAATGAACGGAATGAATTGGCCAGCTGGCCGATCTCATCGCCGGATTCATAGGTAACATTCTGATTGATATCGCCGGTAGCGATTTGCTCGGCAATATTTGCAACATTTGAAATCGGCTGTGAAATTGAGCGGGCAAAGAACCAGCCGACAGCGACGATCACCACGCCCATCAGTAAGGCGATGATCATAATCGCGTTTTGCAGAGCATGGGTGGCGGCAAACGCCTCAGATTCATCGATCTCGGCCAGGATTCCCCAACGCATACCGAGGATATCGATCGGAGCATAGGCCGACAGAACATTGATCCCGCGATAATCTTTTACAATTTCAGCACCTGTTTCGCCATTGGCGGCGGCCTTAGCAGTCTTAGTGTCGATTTTTTGTGCAAGAATTGTGGACTGATCCGAGAATCGTGAATCGGAACGCATATACAGGTCAGAGCCAACCAGGTAAGTTTCACCCGACTCACCCAGACCGCTGCGATCCTGCATGATCTTGTTAATCTGTCCGATCGCCAGCTGCAGGGCGACTACACCGACGAACTGGCCATTTTCGTCTTTAACCGGCGCGCCTACAAAGGAGGCCGCGGTTCCATTGGAAGGCGCGTAGTGATCGAAGTCTACCATGGCAGTCTCGTTGCGCGCTTTTTTGAAGAGATCGGCGATATTCTCAGAAGAAAAACGGCCGCGTACCAGATTGGTAGCGAAATCCGGCTCCTTTTCGACTGTGTAGACGATATCACCGTCCGGTGAAATCAAAAACAGATCATAGTAACCGTATTCCTTCTCATACTGAGTCAGCCAGGGAGAAAACTGCTTGTCGACCTGGCGATATTCAGAGGAGAGCGCTCCACCGGATGAGAATGTCTCGGCATATCTCTGCATCGCTTCCACAACCGTTGGGTTGGTGGAAAGGACCGTGACATCCCCCATCCGTTCACCGAAGTAGTTTGAAATCTGGGTCGATTTAACGTCCCGGAGCGAAATCAATTGGTTGAAGGCTTTGTCATTTAAAGCTGTTTTGGCTTTATTGAGACTGATTATCCCGACAGTGCCCATCGGAATCAAACCGATCAGCAAAAAGATGAGGATAAGCTTGAAATTAAGTTTGAGATTCTTTAACACACGTCCCTCCTTAGCAGTGTGGATTTATGTTTATTGCTTTATACAATAATCAGGCATACAGCACGGTTTGGATGCCATGCTGTTGAAATCTTTATTTCGTCAGTTGCAGATAGACGACTTATGGTGCAACGATTATTTTTTTAGCATTTACCGCCTCCCTGAAAACAGCCCCCGCTTTTTATCAACTCACTAATCTTGTGGATATCTATGAGTATTATCGAAAAGGCCGGCTGTAGCTTAACAAGAGAGTTCAACAAATATCAGTGATTTAGGGAGAAATGTCTGGCGGATTTATCAGTGCTGTATATATCTCCTATATTCTGCACACCGCATTTTCATCATGAAACGCGGCCGCAACATGCGACCGCGCTCATTTACAGATCGAAATAGAGTTTGTAAGTCAGGCGCAGGCTTCTGCCAGCCTCCGGCAATATCGACTTGATACGGGAGAGATGGTTGCGGTATTCTGTATCCAGCAGATTATCGAGTATTACATTAAAGGAATGAATCTGGCCACCCAGGTTGAAAAGGTATTGACCGCGCAGATCGAAGACAACGTATCCGGCAGTCGGTTCCTCGAACTGATCGACCTTATCCTGCCTGTCTGCCAGGTGAAGATCGGCGCCGAGAGTGAAACCGCGATGAGAATACTGCGCGGAAAGATCGCCTTTCAATGGCGGTATCTGTGGCAGGTTGGAATCGTCAGCGGAAAGCGTACCCCTGGTATATGACAGCGTGGCGGAAACTTTCAAGCCAAAATCCGTCTTCAGCCGGGTTTCAGCCTCGATCCCCTGTAATACAGCACCGACTTCATCAGAGGCGTAGATAGGCAGGAAGGTGGCGTAATTGATCTCTCCGCTGTTGCGGGCGATGATATAGTTATCGAGTTCATTGCGATAATAAGTCAATCTGAAATACCAGGGCTCGCGATAATAATACGAGTAGATTTCCGCTCCCCAGCCATGTTCACCCTTCAGCTCGGGATTGCCGACTTCAAATGAATAGGCCGCCAGGTGAGGCCCCTCCGAGTAAAGCTCCTCGATAGTCGGTACTCTTGCCGAACGGCTGATATTTAAGCCGCAATGAAAACTCGAGGAGAGATCGTACAAAAACGCAGCGGAGAGCGATAGACTGTTGAAAATCCGCTTTCTTATTTCTCCAATATCTGATTGCAGGTCCGGCCCCCTGGGTTCGATTTTGTTGTATTCATAGCGCACACCGAACTCCATGCCCAGTCTTCTCAGCTGCAGGTACTCGTAGGCAAACACCGCCAGCTTCATAGACCTGGAATCAGGATTGAATACATGGCCACCGATACGATAATCACGATCCTCTATGGAAACTCCCCAGGTACCTCGTTTCAATGAGCCTTTTTCCGAATGATCGAGGTGGGCATATCCGCGCCGGTTCGTGATCTTGAAATCCGCACCGACAGAACCGTTGGATTCGTACTCGGTATGACGGTAATATGTTCGCTTGATGCTCAACTTCAAGCGCTCAAAAAATCCGGAGTTCAAATCGTACTTAACTCTCGCGCTATGGCGTCGTTTTTTCATCTCGATATCAACACCTTTGGGATGTCCCCCGATAAATCCACCCGGGATTCCATAGCCAAGTTCGAAATCGCGATAGGAATACCCGATCAAACCCCGCTCAAAAAAATATGCTCCTCCCGCTGACCAGTCCTGGTCATCGGAATAAGAATTATCGAGTTCTCCCTCGGGAGTATCCATATCAGAGGCTGTCCTGCGATTGAACTCTCCCTTTGCGACAAAATCGCCCAACGGTACACTGCCGGAGGCCGACATCAGCTGACCATCGTTGACAGTTTCACCGTAAGTTCCCAGAACGCCCTGGATGTTATCATGTTTTTGAATTGGAATCTCGTTGCGGATTACATTAACCACACCGCCGATGGTGGTTGAACTCAGCAGAAGCACTTTGGGTCCGCGCATTACTTCCAGCCGTTGAAGCGAAAACGGTTCGATCGTGACAGCGTGATCCGGTGATGTGGCCGAGAGATCGGAGGTTTTCGAACCGTCCTCGGCAATCATAACCCGGTCTCCACCCAGCCCGCGAATCACCGGCCGGGCCGGCGCCGGCCCCATACTGCGGATTGCCAGCCCGGTTTCATTTTTCAATGTCGCCGCGAGTGTCTGGTTAAGCTTTTGCTGGAGTTCGCGCCCCTCGACCACCCCGGTCATCTCATTCAACTCCGCAAACCGCGATTCCAACCGGTTACCGGTCACGATCTGGGGAGAGCTCTCCAGAGCACGGGGAAATAAATAAATCACGTAACCGGAGGTTTCCGATTTCGTGCACTCGAGTTTCAGCTGGTTTTCTTCGTAGCCGATCCGATGGCATCGCAGTTCATATGTTCCCCGCTCAAGTGAATGGAAGCTGAATTCTCCATCCTGATTGGAGATCTTCGCACGTTCCTGACCCGCGATTTCTATTACCGCCCCGGCAACCGGACTACCGCTTTCGGCATCAATAACCACCCCTTTTAAAACGCTCGCATACAGATCAGTCGCGGTCAGAACAGCAAAAATCAATACGAGTACCGCGGTCCTGATAACACCGCGGTACCGGCTAACGTGATGATGAATCATCGAAACTCCTAATTCACACTCACAGTGATCGGCTTGAATGTTTTGCCGATATGATCGTCATGATAGATATAGACTGTGATAGTGGTTGTACCGGGGTTTTTACCCTGGAGCTTGAAGGCCCAGGGTTCATCCTGTTCCTGTCCGGTTACTGCCACAATCGATGTATCTGCTGATTCGACCACCAGCGAGTGGGGCGGTACCGGGGGCCAGAACTCCGTGCCGCTGTAATCGAAGAAAAGCGCCTCGATATGGTCTGTGGTGGTGCCGGAACTGACGCTCAATGTACCCTGGACTGACTGACTGCTGTCGGCCAGATACGATGTCGCCAGTGAATCCCCGCTTTCCTCGTCGATCAATTTAACCCCGATCGGGGCGTCGTGGAGCACCTGGTCACCGACTGTAAGTGGAATCGGCAGGGTGGCGAAATCAGGATGATCGATATGATAGACCTGGAAACTGACCGTGGTCTGGCCCGCCTTTTTACCGCGGATATGAAACTCGAATTCACCATCCTCGCCCTCATGCCACCACAGTTCGGCTACACTCGTATCGCCAAAAACTGCCGACAGGTATTTATCCGCGTCATCAGGCGGATCGACGATATCACCATCTTCATCGTAGAATTTAGCATTCATATGCGGATTCAGTCCCTGACTGATCGTGATCGAATCCTGTTCAGCCACCTGGTCAGAAGCTGTGTAATCCGGCCCGTAGTAATCTAAAACAACAGCACCGGACTGGTAGATAAGCATCCCGATCGCATCAAAATGAATAGCCTGTGGCGAAAGCGGATCATCGTCAGAACATCCACCCGCCAGGCACATGAACAGAACTGCACTTGCCAGGACAAGGCTCAAGTTACGTATTCTTCTTATTTCAGTTCTTAGCATAAAGCAAATTCCTTTCCCATAAGAAATACTAATCCATCGCCATCAGGAACAAAACACCCCTGGCGTGGATATGATTGCTGATTTTAGATTGTAACTAAGCTCAGGCCGGGAAAGGTGGAGCGCGCAAATCTATATCATTCGCATACTGGCGAACATGGGGATTCTGAAAATGGAATGAATAACTATCTTCA
>WJMC01000084.1 GCA_014728145.1 Candidatus Zixiibacteriota bacterium
GAACCCTGGAACGGGTTGCCCCGTTAACTGCTTAGCAGGCAGCTGCCTTCAGCCACTCGGCCACCTCTCCAAAAAGAAATCTGTAAAACGCCATAATATATAATCGCTCTAAAAAGAGCAAGTATTAATTCCGATCTTTACTTTCAGGTAATATACATCAATCGAAACAACCGGTTTCCCGACGGGCTTCTCTACGGAAACCATGATACGCCGATAGTTGAACCGCTACGGTATTCCCGCCAACGACAAGACCGGCAAGCATGTTTTCATCAAACGTTGAATTCATCACTATTGGAGCTAAACACAGTTTCAAACGATTTCGGAAAAGGAATTCCTAACCTGCTTAACCGATCTCAGGTGAACAAGCAACTGAAGCGATTAATCATTAAGCATCCGCTGGATAACTCCGGGAAACAAATTTATTTCGTTTCACTTCATAACAGCAGACTATAAAAAAAATCCGTGACCGAGTGCGAAACTCTGTCACGGAATGCCCCAAGTACTAAACAAGGACCCCTTTTATGGGTTGAAACCCCGCCGCTTAGCTATCTTCTACTGTATCTCCTGATGTCTATTCTCTTGTTGTCTAAGCTTGATGTCGTTTGTTTAATTATTGTTGCAAGGGGCATGCCGTATTTAAGAATTGTAGACATAAAGCTGTAAGTCGTTGCACTGTAACAGAAATGTTTTTGATGGAGTTGCAAAACCGAAACTCATATCGTACCATCATGAAACAACTGTTTCAAAACGATGATTCATCGTGAAACAGTCAGCCGTCGATCTCGGAGTAGGCTGGTGTAGAGAGGTAACGTTCACCAGTGTCGCAGATTATAGCTACAATCATCTTGCCGGCGTTTTCAGGGCGCCCGGCAACTTTTAACGCTCCGGCCACATTGGCACCGGCAGAGATACCGCATAAAATCCCTTCTTCGCGCACTAACCTGCGGGTGGTCTCAATCGCTTCCTCGTTTTCGATCGTCATGATCTCATCGACCGTCTCAAGATTCAATACATCCGGCTTGAAACCGGCTCCGATCCCCTGGATCGGGTGAGGACCTTTTTCGCCTTTCGTCAGAAACGGTGAGGCGGCCGGCTCGATCGCGATCGCCTTAAACTCCGGCTTGCGGCGCTTGATGACTTCCGCCACCCCGGTCACAGTCCCGCCGGTTCCGACCCCGGCGCAGAGGATATCGACTTTGCCGTCCGTGTCGTTGTAAATCTCCTCGGCGGTTGTAACGCGATGGATTTCCGGATTGGCCGGGTTCTTAAACTGTTGCGGCATAAAGTAGCCCGGGTTCTCGGCCAGGATCTTCTCAGCTTTGGCCACCGCGCCGGGCATACCGTCAGCACCCGGAGTCAGGATCAATTTTGCGCCGAACGCTTTCAAAAGCGCCCGCCGTTCGCTCGACATTGTATCCGGCATAGTCAAAACCAGCTTGTAGCCCTTGACAGCGCAGACGAACGCCAGGGCAACCCCGGTATTGCCTGAGGTCGGTTCGACGATCACCCCGCCCGGCTTGAGATGACCTTCTCGTTCCGCGGCTTCGATCATCGCCAGGCCGATTCGGTCTTTGACTGAGGCGCAGGGATTATAAAACTCCAGTTTACCCAGCACGGTCGCCTCCAGCCCTTCGGCCAGACGATTGAGCCTTACCAGCGGGGTGCTCCCTACCAATGACAGCATCGAATCATAAATTTTCATATCATCCCCCATCTGCAAAAATTATATGTAATACATCTCCTCACGATCTGCCAGATCCTCGACCAAATCGCTGAGCTTGTAGGATTTCATCCGCTCGAATAATTCGTCCTCGAGGTTGTTCCAGAAACGGTTGACAGCCCTCAGTGTGACCGCACGTTCACCCTTTTCCGGCAAAAACTCCCCGGCCGCAAACAGCTTGATTCCGCCCTCGGCCGCAACTGCCAGATCGTAAAGACTGACCCGCTCCAGATCACAGGCCAGGCTGTAGCCCCCGCCGATCCCGCGTCGTGAGCTGATCAAGCCGATTTTGGACAGGTTGCCAAAAATAACTTCCAGATAACGCTTGGATATGTTATATTGCTTGGCCAATTTAATCGATGTCAATGGAGACTTTCTGTCTTTTCCGGACAGCTCCATAATAATCAGTAAAGCTAAATATGTTTTTGTACTGAACATTTTACATATTACCCCTGTTGTTTATGTAATTTATATACTGTATCGATATTGTCAAGTATGAATTTGGTAATATTTCAAATAATTTCAACAAAAATTTGACAGGAGAAGTTTATGGCCAGTCAGAAACGCCGCAGTTGGGCGGAACCATTCAAGATCAAGATGGTCGAACCTCTGAAGATGACCACCCGTGAATATCGCCAGAAAGCTGTTGAGGAAGCAGGTTATAACACCTTTCTATTGAAGTCGGAAGACGTCTATATTGATTTGCTGACCGATTCGGGCACATCGGCCATGAGTGATCGTCAGTGGGCCGGGTTGATGCTCGGTGATGAGGCTTATGCCGGTAGCCGGAATTTCTACCATCTGGAGGACGCTATCCGGAAGTATTAC
>WJMC01000085.1 GCA_014728145.1 Candidatus Zixiibacteriota bacterium
CCTAATGGCAATCCGGTTTATTCTCAATGGAAATGGTTATATCCAGGTATATCAGCAGGATGGGAAGTGAGTGATTGGTATGATGATGGCGATTATCAATTCGGTACGAATGATACAATAGAGATATTTCATTCCTATACTCAAGATACTCTTTTAGAATTAATTAATATTGTTACTCCTATTATTAAGCTTGACATCCTCAAGACAGAAACATATCTCGAAATGATTGATAATAATCCTCTGATTCTGGAATGGTCTACTCCTCTTGGTACGTACTGGGTGGAAATATCGCCCGATTATACAATAGGATACATACTATATGGATGGATTGACGGAGATTATTCCGGAACTCTTAATACCGATGATTACATTGAACTTTATACCTTAAATGGTCCTGATTCCGGGCAGGTTATACAAAGTACTATTGATGTTTATGCTACAGGATTAGTCACATCGTCAGTTTGTCAAGGAATGTGTGGTGATGCCAACAATGATGGATCAGTCGATGTGTCCGATGTCAACTATATTGTAAGTTATGCTTTCAACGGAGGTGATCCGCCAATTCCTGTCACTGCTTGCGGTGATGCAAATTCAGATGCGTCCGTGGATGCCTCCGATTCAGTATATATCATTAACTTTATCTTTGCAGGAGGTGCTCCCCCAGATGATTGCAGTTATGGTTCATGGGGAGACGAAGACTGCTGTCCGTATGAATACAATTCTAATTAAACAAAGATCAGATACCTACCTGTACCCGAAGATCTCGGCATAGATGATGAGGATGATCAAAGCCAGGCCGATGAACAGGGCGATCGCGCCAAAGACTTTCAGAAAGCGCACCAGAACCGGCGGAAGCGGTTCGACCAAATGCTTTCTGATCTTGCGTGATTTGATCAATTCGCGGTACTGTTTGGGACGGTCCTGACGGAGCTCATGCAAAGGCACCCGGCCGGTGAAAATCACTGTATCCATCGGGAACTTGTCCGGGCGGAAATGCGAATTGAAGAAATGCACGGTGAAGATGAACGCGGTCGCTAAAAGGGCTTCATCGGAATGCACAATAGTGGCTACATTGATAATCCAGCCCGGCAGAAACAGCGTGAAGAACTCGGGGAACCAGAGCATCAAACCGGTCGATCCGATCACACCGACGCCCCAGAATACCGCAAAGTAATCGAACTTCTCCCAATATGTCCAGCGCCCGTACTCGGGACGAGGACCGGCACCGATAAACCACTTGATAGTGGCTATAAACTGCCGGCCGTCCTCGCGGTTAAACATCATCGACTCCGGCCCGAAGAACATAGCCTTGATACCCTTTTTCTGCCGGATCATACGCTGGAAAATGTTAACGAGATGGATGCCGAACACACCCAGCAGGATCACCGCACAGACCCTGTGGATGAAGCCGGTTGACTCAAAACCACCCATAGCCTGCGATAAAAACTGCGCCCATCCGAGGTACGAGAATTTGAGCGTCATACCGGTCACAGCCAGACCCAGGAAACTGAAGATTATGAAGATATGCATTACGCTGTGGATCGTATCGAAGCGCCGGAACTCCAGCTTGCCCGAGAACGCCTCACGCATCTTGCGATGTTGCCTCATCAACTGGAACGAGCGCGGTAACCACATAAGCGTATGGGTCCCCGCCACCGTCAGCGTGCCCACAAGCAAAATAGTCATGAACCAGAATGTATAGAACAAAATCGGGTACTTGGTCTTGTCATGATGAGTGGCGTGGGTCAGGTAACCGGCGAACTGCCGATGGCTACCGGGATGACAGTCCTTGCAGGTTTCGACGATGTTCTGATGAGATAATCTCGAGTTCGGGTTGTCGGTCGGCAGGATGTCATGCGCACCATGGCAGTCGGAGCACTTGGCCGCCGCCGCGTAGCCCAGCTTGGACACCTTTCCATGGAATGTATCGAAATAAGATTCGGTCACGTCTTCATGGCAATGACCGCAATGCGTCATGATTTCCAGCTGAAAATCAGCCTTGTCAGCGGGCGGAATCGAATGCGATTGATGGCAGTCGTTACAGACCGGAAGCTTCTCATCGCTGTCGGAGACATCCGGTGAATGGATGCTCACAGAGAATTCTTCATATATGCCGTTGTGACATTTGGCACAGGTTTCGTCAATATTGTCCGGGTTGACGCTCGAGGCTGTATCAGCCTCCGGAAGAACATGGTGGGCGGTATGGCAGTCTGTGCACATGGCAGTTACCACCAGCCCGCTTTCAGTCAATCCACGCCCGTGGATACCCATACGATATTCCGCTACAACATCGCGTTCACCTTCATTATAACGCCGGGCGGCCTTTTCGCCAGAACTGTGACATTGACCACACAGCTCCGGAACATTAGTCGGGAAGGTCATTGATTTCGGGTTGCGGCGCGCCTTGATACTGTGATGGCTGTGGCAGTCCTCGCACAGGGGAGCATCCGGATCACCTCGATCAGCCAGCTTTCCGTGAGTCGAAGTGGCGTAGGTCTCGACCGTTTCGGCATGACAGATCGAGCAGTCCACCCGCTGGATAACGGTATAGCAGGGACGGGAGTGTTCCTGGCTCAGGCCGGTATGGCACTGCGCGCAGGTAACCTGCCTGTGGATCGAATGTTGTACATCCATGGAATCGACATACATCGAAACCGTGTCGCCGTCACGCACCGCCACAAGGTTCGGATCGGCATGACATTCCAGACATTCCCTGTTCGACCAGCCTTCTTCATAGAAAACCTGACGGATCTGGTGAGGCGGATGGCAGTCAATACAAACCGGCACTCTATTCGGCTCGCTGGCCCAGAGTTCACCACGGATTACCTTGCGATGTACCTTCTCGATTTGACCGTGGCACTGCTGGCAGGTCTGAGCCACATTGGAACGGTGAATACTCGAACTCGGATTTTCGTGGTTGAGCACATTATGAGCGGTATGGCAATCGGTACAGACCGCGGTAACCGTCAGTCCCTGCTGATACAGCCCGACTCCATGGATAGACTGTGAATAGTGCGAGAGGATGCTGTCCTCGGGTATATCGTAGGTACGCGCAACCTCACTGCCCTCCTTGTGACAGCGACCGCACATAAAAGGTATATTGAATTTAAATGTCTGAGCGTTTTCATTGTCGTTGGACTTAATATAGTGGGATCCATGACAGCTCGCGCATGACGGCGCAAGGCTGTGGCCGCTCTTTACTCGCTGGCCATGCAGACTGCCGGCATATTCCTCGGCGACACCATCATGGCAAAACCCGCAGTCGACTTTCTCGAGATCCTCCTCATGAGGGATCTCAGCATCGATCAGGTCCTGGTGACAATCGACGCATTCCAGCGCGCCATGCATCGACTCTTCAAAATCTTTGAGGTGTATATATACTGAAACATCCCTGCCGTCGACTGTCCCGGTCAGGTCGGGATCCTCATGGCACATCATGCAGTCATCGTTGGATTGCGCGGATAACAGGGAAAAGCCCCATAACAGGATAGTGAGCAGTGCGAATAGATGCTTCATGGGGTACGTATACTCAGATCTCTTACTTGTTTCAAAGCCATAATTTAGAATTCCAATAATATATAATACGCATAATTTGACATTGCAAGTGGAATCATCGTCCGAATTCCAGTAATCTTCAGTTTCTTTTTCACTTGATTTTATCGCCAAATTTTCTTTTATGACGGTAATAAATTGTAGCCTGATTTACTTTTGCAGGATAAAGATGCGCGAACTGAAACTTTCGACCACGATTTTTCTATGGGTACTTGCCGTGGTTATCACTCTCGCCTCGGTTGTTTACCAGCGGATGACCGGGCCTACTTATCCGCTTCGGGGCGAAGTCGAAATCGAGGGCAATACGATCAGCTACAAGCTGTTGCGCACCTATGAGAACATCTCCGATGCCGAGATGAAGATCGTAACCGAAAGCGCTAATATCTCGGGACGCTTGAAATACCGTCGCTATAAAAGCCATGACCAGTGGCATACTCTCAAACTGCCCCAACATGGGGATACTCTCCTGATTTCACTTCCAAAACAACCAGCCGCGGGCAAGATCATGTACGAACTGACCCTGATCGATTCTGCCGGACGCGAATACCCGCTCCAGGAAGAGCCGACCATCATCCGCTTCAAAGGGCCAGTGCCGATTTCGGTTTTGATCCCGCATATTATCCTGATGTTCGGGGCCATGCTGTTGTCGACACGAACCGGTCTTGATGCGCTGATGAGGGGCAGGTTGTCATTTCGATACACCGTTATTACTACAGTCGTGATGTTCGTGGGTGGATTGGTCATGGGTCCCTTGGTACAGAAATATGCTTTCGACGCGCTCTGGACCGGATGGCCGTTCGGGCATGACCTGACCGACAACAAAACACTGGTAGCATTCGTGTTCTGGCTGATCGCACTATGGCGCGCGCGCAGGTTCCCTGACGGCCGGGCCTGGATCATCGTCGCTTCTATTGTTACCCTGGTGATATTTTTGATCCCCCACAGTGTCCTCGGCTCCGAGATCGATTACACCCAGATGGAAATGGTAAAAGAATAATATTGGTACATTGATGCTTCTTGAAAGTGCCCGGTTGACCTGCCGATATGAGGAA
>WJMC01000086.1 GCA_014728145.1 Candidatus Zixiibacteriota bacterium
GAGGGTGTTCCTCCGCCCAGGTACAAAGTTTCGGTCCAGAGCCGGCCGTATCTTTCACCGAGATATGCCAGTTCCCGGTTTATGGCCGCCAGGCAGTCATCCTCCTGGCTCAAATCAGTCTGTGAGTAGAAATCACAATAGCTGCATCGGGATTTGCAAAACGGCAGATGGACATAGACTCCGATATTCATATAATTATAATAAACATTCTCCGTCCCGGGTCAAATGGTTTGTTTTCAACTCCAACACTGTAAAGAATTTAGCGAATTGCCGATATCGACATAAGAGGCAGTTTGACTCAGATTTTTATCCTGAACGCACCGGAGGGGTAAAAATTTTATCTGGCATTGCATTTCCGACGTTTATAATATAATGCCGGAGAGTGGAAGCATTGGTATAAACCATACCGCTTACCTGATATCTGGGTATCGAAATGAAATTGATAATTAAGCTTATATTCCCGCTCTACATTGTGTTCCTGTTTGCCGTGGCACGCCCGCAGTCAGACTCGATTGGCGAAGATACTCTTAAGGTTGAATCTAAAAAACCTGTCGAGCTCAGGATCGGCCAGATGAAGTTCTGCGGGGATGTGGTGGAAAAGGAACCGGTCGCTGTCGATACCGTTTTCAGTTCCGATGTCGGTAAGGTATATTTCTGGTCGCGTATATTCGGGCAAGGCAATGACGTATCGATCTTTCATGTCTGGAACTACAAGGGCAGGCAGGAATCCAAAGTTCCGATGACAGTCGACGGGGGCGGGTATCGGGCTTTCAGTTTTCAATCGATCGGTCAGAACCAAACCGGCCGATGGACCGTTTATGTGATAGATGAGGACAATAATGTTCTCGCGAAATCGACCTTCAGAATCAAGCCGAAGGAAAAACTAAGCGTAGATTCCGAATGATCCGATGTATGTAACTTCCCAGCTTGTAAAAGATTTCGAAGACAGCTACGGTAATCCCGCAATACTGACCGCGGAATTCGTGATGAATCCGGATGAGTTCACGTTTTTGAAGAAAAGCCGCAAGTTCGAGCGCTCCCACGATATCACCTTTTTCATCCGCAAGGATGATAAATGGATTGTCAATTCCAAACACTGGTATCCCCGGGGGCTGTATCGTATCCCTTCGGGCGGAGCCAATCCGGGCGAGACTGTCGAAGAAGGCACCCGTCGTGAAGCCTACGAGGAAACCGGTTGTGAGATCGAAATACTCAAATATTTTCTGCGCATAGGTGTACGCTTTTTATGCGGTGAGGAGCATGAGGACTGGGTTTCGCACCTCGTCCTGTGCCGCTGGACCGCGGGTGTATTGAGGCCGGTCGACAAACGTGAGATAAAAGAGGTGGTTCTGGCCGGTCCGGAGGATTTCGATAATTTCACGAAGATCATGCTGTCATTAAAGGTCGGTGGACTGCATTACCGCGAGTTTTTGCAACGCAATGCCTTCAAAGTCCTTGCTGAAGCAGGTTACTGATCGGGGTCGGCTTTGAGTTCCAGGTCGAGATGATAGAGGCACTCGACCGGGTTTTCCTGCCCCATAAGGCATACCAGACTGCGACTTGGTGCGCTGCGATTTGAACGCGAGGGCATATTTTCAACTAGTACACCCTGATCACAGCGCATGCATTTTTCCGGCTGGACCGGGAAGCTGGTAGCTGTTTCCGCCGCCACCAGAACAGATTCGCTGTCGGGCAGATCGCCATCGCCGCGCGTTTTCACTTCAATATTATGCACCTGGCTGAAAACCAGCCTGCCCTGGTTGAAATTAAACCTGGCGACCGCTTCGAAGCTGTCGCCCCCCGCAAACTGGAAACGGTTCTGGGTTTTAGCGCTGATCCTGGCGAAGGCGATATCCTCAAACAGGTCATAGCCGACATAAACGTGATCAAATACCAGAATCCAGCCATGAAAACGGAAACGGGGGTTGTCGGGAGAACCGGCCGCGCTCAAATCAGGTTTTACGCTGGCGATCTGGGCATCGATATCGATTTTACGTCCGCGGTTCAGACCGATCCAGTATTTGAAATCCTCGAGTTGGTGGAGGTAGTCACGGTACTCATCGGGCGAAACCAAAAGGCGCGGTTTCTGCTGGTATTTGTTTTCATAGAAGTGTTTGCAGGAAAAACATTTGCGTCCAACATGGCGGAATTTCTTGGGGCACGCGTGGCCTTTGTTGAGAAGCTGGCAACGCCACACAAAATTAAGGCATCCATCGGGATAGCACTGTTTCTCTTCCAGGATATAGTAAGTCGAAACAGCTCCGCCGAAACGATGGTGGGAGGAGTGGTTGCAGGAGAATATATCGTGCCGTTTGTATTGGTTCTTGTAAATCTTTCGCATCGCTATTCCCTTTTCATGATTATACGTATAAAACCGGATGGTTCAAGATAAAATCTGTGCCTGTCGATCTTCTGAGCATCCCACAGGGTATAGCCCCATCCCCATAACTTTCTGCCAGCAAACACTTTGCTGTTTCGCGTCGAAACCGCGACGGATTCCATGTAAATCATTGTGTATTAGCCTGTTAGCGATTTTGTTGGAGGCTTTTGGGAGCATTTTTTGGGGCGGCACTGCCATTGCAATTAGACCTTGCGGAACTTAAATCGTGAGGTGCTGTGATGAAAGTTAAGTTTACATTGACCATGGATGATCTGACAGTAGATGGCAAACATTACGACGCGGTTACGATCGACTGGGTGTCTGAGATCGCGCAGGATGAGGTCCTGAGTCTTTCCCAGCAGTGGATCACCTCCCAGAATTTTCTGACCCAGCGTATGATCGGGCTTTCACGGGTGGGTGAATCCTCGCTGACGATCGAACCGATCGATGAAAACGATCAGGGGGTCTGATGGCTGATCTTGAGAGGGTTTTGGCCGCTCTGTTTGACTGGGTGAGCGGCCTGGCGGGCAAGCATTGTTCCGAATTGCATCAATACCTGCTGTCGCAGTTCGGTCAACAGGCAGTTACGATCATCTATATATCGGCTGTCCTGATCATATTGGCGATTGGGTTCAAACTGCTCAAAATGGGAGTTAACCTGGTCCGTTTCGTGGTTTTACCGGCCTTGATAATAGCCTACGTGGCCGCGAGTTTCTTCTCCCTGAGTTTTCTCAAGGCCCTGCCGGTCGCGGGTGCCGCGTGCTCGGCCCTGTTTCTGATGAGATCTTAGGGTATGGAGTTATTCCCCGAAAGTATGGGCAGAACGCCATAGAAATATTCAAAAATATGCTGTTTCAGGTTCACATATATATGCCTATAGTATTGCCATACAAAAGCTTATCTATGCCGTCCCGGCCGGCACACAGCTTGCAAAATATGGTCTGAAGTAAATCAACCAGCTAACATCTTTTCGGGCGCATTAAGTGGATGCCCGATTTACGAAATCGGAGGGATGAGCTATGAGGTCTGAAGAGAAATGCCCGATTTGCGGCAGGCCGATGAAAAAGTTCGATCAGACTTATATGTGTATCAAGTGCAACGACCGTTACGGTGATTACTACAATTTCTTCGCCAGGGCCGTACAGGAATTTAAGGGCGAGGACGGGCGCGAGAAAGTGATCATCGAATGTCCCGGGGTAACCGTCTACGATCCGACAAATACCGAGGTCGTACAGGGGGTAAAGTGGAACGATCCTCGTGATTTCAGCCAGGGCTACACGATTGTCGATAAGCCGGTTTACGCCCCCGGCCATCAGCATCGACGGGCTGTTGACAAGGAAAAAGCCAAAAATTTGACCCGCTGTCAGGCCTGCCAGGACATGACGATCAAGATGCGCACTTTCAATAACCAGAAGATGCGCGATGTCTATATGCAGGATTCTCCAATGATGCCGAGCGCTAAACCGGGTGAAGATTTTTCTCCGCTTTCCGACTGTAAATAGGTAAACACGGTCTTAAATGTTTTATTTGCACTGCAAAATACGGTAGTTATATTTGTTTAAACTAATAAGCTATAACATCCAGTCAGGGAGGATTTGTGAGAAAACTTATGGCGGTCGGCCTGCTTATTATAATGGCTTTGCTGGTGGCATGTGGCGGTGATTCCGGAAGCGGGGCAACCGGTGAGGCGAAGGTAGTCGATGATTTCATGATCAGCCTCGTCGAAAAGGGTGACCTCAAGAGCGCTTACGACAAACTTGCCAACGAGGATCGGATGATGATGGGTATGATTCCCGGTTTTTATGATGTGATTACCGGCAAGGCAGATGAATCTGTGCCCGAGGAAGTTCGCCTGATGCAGGTCATGTTAAAGGAGATCGTGCCGATTCCGAAGAATGTCTTCGATTACAAGCTCGGTGACCCGCAGGGTGAGGGCGATACGCTCAAGGTCCCGATTGATTTTATCTACCCCAGGGAAAACATGGAAGAAGTTGCGAATAAGTATATCGACAAAGAAACCCAGGACAAGCTTGAGAATATCGACCAGCTTGATATGACTTTCGAGGAAAAGAAAGCCATGGTCAAAGACGCGCTCGGGAAAGTGATGAAGGGAATCCGGAGCGAAACTTTTGAAATGGATACGACTTCAGAAGTTATTACCCTGGTCAAACAGGATGACGGCTGGCGGATATCCATCATGGGCGCGATGCAGAATTTTATGCAGATGTAATTGAATTATGGCAAAATTGCAAGGCGGTGACTGTCCGGTCACTGCCTTTTTTTATTTCTCTTCTTCGAGCAGTTTTTTGGTCATCCGGGCGCGGTGTCGAAAGATCGCTTCAATTTTGTCCTGCGCCGCCCCGCCACCGACTATATTGCCGAGAACTCCCATTGGCAGGCTGTATTCGATATGATCTGTGAGCTTTGTTTTGGTTTCAGTGATTTTCTCGAATTGGTGGGTGTGCACCCATTTCTTGAAAAATCCCCCGATCTGGCGGTCGACCATTTTATAAGGAGCTTCGAGCTCATCAACGACAGTTTCCATGGTTGTTGTAATCGGCCCCATCTTGACGAACAATCCGACGCGCGACCCCTTTTTGAGCTTTTCCGGCGCGTGGAATACCTGCAACCGTGCTTCGTGAGGGGAAATACGCAACAGGTTCTTTAAGTCGAGATGAAACTCGAATACTCGCTCGATGTTGACATCGATATAGGTCACCTGTTTGAAAGTCGGCATTACTTGCTCCCGCCGGTTTTGTTGCCTGAAAGCTTTTTACGCAGTTTTCGGCCGGTTTTTTCCATCTCGCTTTCTTTCACCTCACGTTTGTACCGCTTAAGATTTTGCGAGCCGTTTCTGTATTCCGCCTGCCAGCTACGGGTGAATTTTCCGGAATCGATTTCAGAGTACAGCCTTTTCAGGTTATTATCGAACTTGCGGTCGAAAATTACAGGCCTGCTGTAGCTTATTCCGTAGCCTGCAGTGGTGGATATTTTCTCCATCATACCCGTGACACCATAGCGTTTGATCAGCCCGGCCAAAAGATCGATCTGGTGGATTGTCTCGAGGTAAGCGTTTTCCTTCGGCAGGCCGGCATCGACCAGAGTATCAAATGACCTCCGGCAGAGTTCGGACAGACCTCCGCATAAAAGGGCCTGTTCCCCAAACAGGTCGCCCAGGGTTTCATGTTCGAAGCTGGTCAAAAATGCTCCCCGCCGTGTGATTCCGACCGCGCGCGCCAGTGCCAGTGCCAGCTTGAGAGCGTTTCCGGAAAAGTCCTGCTCAACAGCCACATACCCGGACAGGCCGTCATCGTCGAGATACAGTCGCCGCAGATCAGATCCCGGTCCATGAGGCGCGAGAAGAACTACATCGCAATCCTGTGGTGGATGCAATAACCTGAAGTACACAGCATAGCCGTGCGCAAAGACCAGCGCGGTACCGGGGCCTGTTTTCGACTCCAGATATTTTTCATAGAAATCTGCTTGAATATGATCCGGGATCATAAACAGTATCAGTTCATAATCGGAATTGATCCTGGAAGGGGTGATAACCGCAAAACCGTCATCGACAGCTTTAGTTTTGCTTTTACTGCCCGAGTGAAGGCAGATCGTCGGTTCGAAGCCGGAGTCTCGCAAATTATTGGCGAAAGCTTTTCCCTGGTTGCCGTAGCCTAAAACCAGGATATTTTTGTTTTGCAGGAAGCCTGGATTGGCATGCTTTTGGTAGTAAACTCTCATTACGTGGTTTAACTCCATTTGACAATCGTGACCATATCTTCCAGGGCTTTCTGCAGTCCGACCACCAGCGCTTGCGCGACAACAGCGTGACCGACAACATATTCACTGATATTCTGGTTTTTCACCAGCGGAAAGATATTGCGATAATTGAGTCCGCCTCCGACTCGCACTTCGAGATTGTGTTTGACTGCCAGTTCGGCTGATTTCTCGATTTTACCGAGTTCGAGTTGATAATCATGATCACTTTTAGCTGTCACGAAATTGTTGGTGTAGAGCTGGACACCATCGCAGGAAGCTTTGGCGGCGGCTTTAATGTCATCATTTTCAGGTTCCAGAAGTAAAAACAAGCGTGCCCCGGTGGCTTGAATTTGTGCCATAAAGTCGCGGTCGAATTCCTCCGGGTCATCGGTCAGCAGACCCCGCTCGGTATAGAGTTCGCCGGCACGTTCGGGCAGCAGGGTAACTTCCTGAGGCTTGATCTCGCTGATCAGGTTGAGCATCTCGGCCTTGGGCGCGACCTGCAGGTTGAGACGGGTTTTTATCGTTTCTCGGAGGATAAACAGATCCCGTTCGCGGATCGAACGTCGGTCGAGCCTTAAATGGACACAGATCGAATCGGCCCCGGCCATTTCCGCCAAAGCGGCGGCCGCCACCGGGTCGGGAGAGCGAAGTCTGCGCGATTCACGCAAGAGGCCGATCTGATCGAGACTAATTGACAGTTTTTTCAAGCTCCGCCCACCTTTCTATTGATAGGATTGATCCTCCCAGAATACGATCCGCCATAAACCGTCCTCTTCTGAACGCCGGAATTTGAACTCGGCGATACCGGTCGCCTCGAACTGCTCAAAACCGAAATCACCGTCGGTATCACGTACCGAAAGCTGAAAGTAAACCTTGTACACCGGCCAGATTTCAGGGCCCACGGTTTCATCGCGGTCGTAGATCGGAATCCACGGATCGAGACGTATCTCGTCGAAATATGCGAACAGGTTGCGGGTGCGTTCCAGGTCACCCGAAGAACCGTCGCGCGGTATCTCGACCTCCTCGATCCGGCCTGATTTATCCTGATCTGTATATTTGAAAATGAAATTTTTGTCAAGCAGGTTTTCGTAAACATCGATATCACTGTGTTCGTAGGCGTATTTGAAGTTATGCAGGACGCTGTCGGGAGCTACCTGCGGTACGATCGCCTTGACCGAGGAGGGGCCCAGAACCGAGGGCGCAAAGGGATTGATACCGTCACAGCTCAAGAGCAGGATTGGCAGGGATACAATAGCTTTCGCGAGCAGTCTAACGGTAATTGTTTTTAAAGTCAGCCCAGCTGGGCCTGTCGGTGCGTTGATGTTGATCCTCCCATTTTGAGATGCTCCAGAGCCCCTGTTCATTTTCGATCAGGGTGAAAATGGAGGTGCCTTTAAATGTCGTGGAGTCAGTTGAAACCATGCCGTCCTGATGGCGTACCGATGATATCAGGTAACTGCGATAGAGTACCGCCGAGGTGTCGAAAAACTGGTCGGTAGTCTGTTCAAGGTCGGTCAATGTGATTGAAATCGAAAGGGTCGTGTCGGCCAGCAGGTTGTTGAACAGGTTTTCAGTCAGTTTCAATTCGGAGGCGAATGTCCAGCCGGAGTCCTCGACACCGAATTGTTCATTTATGAAATCATACTTGAAGAAAAAACTGGAGTCGAGACAGCGTATGAAATTAGTGATAACCTGTTCCTCGTAGGCGAATTCCAGATTCAAGAGCACCAGCTGTGGTTCGGAGGGCTGAATGAATGTGCCCTGTTCAGTCGCCGGAGTCTGCGGATCACGGCTCGAGAACGGGTCAGCGCAACCCAGTGTTATGATCGTGATGAGTATTAGCGTTAATGATTTTGGCATTAAAAAAACCTGCTGATATTTACAGTAACGATATCGGAATCCTCGTCGGAAAACTGCAAGCTTTCCTGGACGCGCCGGGTGTACTCGATCCGGACGTCGCTTTTTTCAGAGGGCCTGTACCCTATATTAATATAAATCTTCTGCCGTTTGAAAAGCTCTTTTTCTTCTAGAATTGTTTCACCCTGCGCCACAGCCGGCAGATGATCGAAGCTGTGCTTGCGCTCATAAGAGTATCCGGCGTCGACAAACAGCGGTTTGAAAGGACGCCATTTGAGTTCAAATGAGGGCAGGCTTCCGCGTCTTTCCCAGCTTATTCTCTGGGCCCACTGGTCGCGGTAGATCAACTGGCCGTAGTCCTCGAAACGATAGCGGTATGACAGCACCACCATAAGCGCGGGGGAAAAGATAATCCGTCCTTTTACCAGGTAGCCGGCTTTTCGGTATAAAGTGTTGCGGTCAGAATCCTCGAGTTTTTCGAAATCATACCAGATGTAGTTGGCATGCATCAGCCAGCTCTGCTCGATTTGGAGAAATTTGTATGGTCTCCAGGTCAGTTCGGGCTGGAGGATATACAATTCGTTATGGTTGTTATTGGCCGAGAGCTGGCTGGAGACATAGATGTCATGGATATACTGGTACGATCCGATCAACCTGCCAATCAGATGCCTGGTGAACCGGTGCTGGATTACCATGCGTCCCAGGCGGTAAGCGCGGTCACGGTCGGAGAACAGGTTATTGTCCTGTTTACCCTCGTAGGAAGTGACCGAAAAAGTACCGCTGAGATGAATTGAATCACGTTTTCCCAGAAGCCAGTCGGAAGCCATACGCACTTCGCCCAGGGTGATTATCTGTCCTGAAAACAGCCCGCCGAATTCCTCGTCGCTTCTGCGAAAGATATATTCACCACTCAGGTGAAGAAATTCAAACAGCGGATAATTGAGGCGCAGGTTATAATGAAAACTTGAGGTCAGGTTGTCGCGTCCCAGGAGACTGGAGGATGCCTGCGATTCAGAGCGGTAATCGAAACGGCGGTAGACATAGCTGGATATCAGGTCCGTCTTGAGCTTTTCAAAGGGGTAGAAGCTGATCAAGAGGTCACCCAGATGCTCATAACGGTCCTGTATTGCGATATTGTCAAAGCTTGCCAGCTCTGAGAAGAAACGGGTGGTGCGATAGTTGCCCGAGTAGTTGAGCCTGATCTGGCGGGAGAGATCGATCTTGTTGAAGCCGGCCTTGAATCCGAATTTTTTCTCGGGAGTGCGCTTGAGCAGGTTGAGGTCATGCTCATAGGAGAGACGCAGTCGTCCGAGGTCGAAAAAGTTCTGGGAGTAATTCAGATCAAGTTTCTGCTGGAGACCCTTGTCGATATCCTTCATGCCGGTTCTCCTGCGGGAGGTCTCAGAATAAGCCAGCGCCGACGTCATCTCTAAAAAACTGAATACCTGCCAGCTCTGGTGTCCACCGAGCTGATTTATCGTAACCTTCCGATCCTCGAGGCGGCTGTAATTGTTGTGAGCGGTCAACCCCCAGGAAAAACTTTTCTGACGATTGAAGGTCAGCTTGAGGTTGCTGTTGGCGTCTTTCTGCCAGCGGTCGGCCTGGTCGATAAAGAGCGATTTCTCGATTAGTGTCGCAGTGGAGCGATTCGACAGCTTCAGGCTGATCGAGTTGGTGATATCCTTGTCGTACCAGATCGAATCCTGCCACAAGTATGTCGATTTATCGTAGGAGAAATCGACAATCAGCCCCTGCCCGAAACAAAGAGATGGGATGATTGCCCAGATAAACAGGCAAATTATATATCTACATTTTCTCTTCTTCATATTTTCGCCAGGTATTGTAGAGCCGGATATAATCTTTAAGCGACAGTTCCTGCGGACGAGCGCGAGTCAGGATCTCGGCTTGTTGAAAAATCTCTTCGGCCACCTGTTTGGTCAGATCGGAAAATTTTACGAAACCATTGATTGCCATCTTGCGACGTTGCTGGAAAAAGAGCCGGATCATCCGGCGCAGTCTGTCATATTCTTCATAAGATATGCGCGGTTGCTCGAAAAAGTCGAGTTTGATCACCGACGAGATAACTTTGGGAGGCGGATGGAATTCCTTTGGCGAGAGGTTGAATAGAATCTGTTTCTCGCAGAAGTTATCAGTGAAGACCGTCAGCGAGCTGTATTCAGATTCGCCGACTTCGGCTGTCAGCCTGATTGCCAGTTCTTTCTGCACGGTCACAACCGCGCTGTCTATATGCTTATGATTTTCGCACAGTTTCTCGATGATCGGCGAGGTCATGTGGTAGGGGAGGTTGCCGACCACCTTGAGCCTGCTTTTTGAAACTGCCTGCGCAAAATCGAAGTCGAGGATGTCGGAGTGGATCGCTTTAAGTTTCCGGGCGCGATGATATTTCTGCTTCAGGAAACTGGTCATACGAGAATCGATATCGACCGCGTAGACTTCGGCATGGCTGGCGATCAATGCCTCGGTCAGGGCTCCGGTGCCCGGGCCAATTTCAACCACGGTGTCGGTGGGGGAAGGATTCAGCCGGGCTACGATTTTGGCCGCGGTCGCCTTACTTTTTAGAAAGTTCTGTCCGAGCGATTTTTTAGGATTGATCATCGAGCTAAATTAAACAACTCGATCGCGTTTTGATCAATCTTTTTTTCCAGTTCTTCGAATTCGATCTCTTTTACTTCGGACAGTTTACTGTAAGCGTACTGCACAAAAAGCGGGCAGTTGCGTTTGCCACGGTAGGGTACCGGGGTTAAAAACGGACAGTCGGTTTCAAGGATGATCTGCCGGAGAGGGACCTCACGGGCGACTTCTGAGGCGCGGGCGTTTTTGAAAGTCAATGTGCCCCCGAAAGCGACCAGCAAATTCATATCAGCCGCGCGTTTGGCATCGTCAACTGTACCGGGGAAACAATGCAGGACACCGCTTTTCTCGTGGTCATGTTCCTGAGCCAGTATCTGCAGGCTCTCTTGCATAGCTTCCCGGATATGAATCACCACCGGCAGTTCCAGTTCGGAGGCCAGACGAAGCTGTCTGCGGAAAGCATTGAGCTGATCCTCGCGGGGTGAATAATTACGGTAGTAGTCGAGGCCGATTTCGCCGATGGCAACCGCTTTCGGATGCTGAGCCAGACGTTCCAGCTTGTCCTGAACCTGGCGGTTGAACTCCGAGGCGGAATGGGGATGATAGCCTATGGCGGCGTAGATCTGATCGTTTTGATCGGCCAGCCTCAAACTTTCGATCGAAGTTTTCTCGTCGATCCCGATATTTACCATGTGGCTCAGACCGCTATCGAGAGCTGAGCTGATGACTTCCGCACGGTCGTCATCGTAATCCTTGAAATCGAGATGGCAATGAGTATCGATCATGATATCAGCTGATTTTTGCCCCGGACGGGATGTCTTTGTCGACAGTCAAAAGGGTCAAAGTTTTCTTCTTTTTGGCGGCCAGGAGCATACCCTGTGATTCAATCCCGCGCAATTTGACCGGCTGGAGGTTCGTGACCGCTATGACTTTCTTGCCGATGAGATCATCCGGATCGTAGTGTTCGGCGATACCGGCCACTATCTGCCTTTTTTCCGGCCCGAGTTCTATCTGAAGTTTCAACAGGCGGTCAGCTTTGGGGACCTTTTCCGCCTCTTTTATCTCGGCTACTTTGAGCTCGACTCTGGCAAAATCATCGATTGCAATCAGGTTGTCCTGCGCTTCCGGCGGGGCGGTTTTTTCGGGTTCTGGTTCAACTTTGGGCATCTTCAGACGCGGAAACAGGTTCTCTTTCGGCAAAGCCAGTTTTTCGGCAAATTGCAGGCTCCGGCCCAGGTTCTGGAGGATATCAGCAGGTTCGATTTCCTCGCCGAACAGTGACCTTGAGACGATCGCACAACGTTCCACCAGATAGGGAGAGAGCAGAGCGGTCGCCAGTCCGATTCCATACGCGACGTTATAAAGTACCTCTTCGAGCTCGGCTGTCTGGCCTTGCTTGGCGAGCACCCACGGCCTGGATTCATCGAAATACGTATTCAGACGATTCAGGTAGTCGATCACCTCGTCGGTAGCCAGTTTGATCTGGACATCCTCGAGCCGTTCGCGCACTTTTCCGACGGTGTCGTAACCGGCCTTGATAATATCCGGCATGACCTCATAGAGCATCTCCGGTATCTTACCCTCCAGATTGCGGTCGATCATCTTGAAAGTGCGGGAAACCAGGTTACCGTAGTTATTGGCCAGGTCGGAATTGTACTTGGTATAAAAATCCTCGACCCGGATATCGCCGTCGGAGCCAAAAGCGCACATATTCAGAACAAGGTAACGGGTGCCGTCGACGCCGAACCAGTCGATCATATCTCCGGGGCGGATGATATTGCCGAGCGATTTCGATATCTTCCGGCTGTCGAGAATAAGATAACCGTGGATAACGATCAGGTCGGGCAGTTTGACACCTGCCGCCATGAGCATGGCCGGCCAGAAAATGCAATGAAACTTGAGAATGTCCTTGGCCATCAGGTGGATGATCCTGCCCTCGTTCCACCACTTCTGGTAATCGGTATCTTCCGGGTAACCCAGAGCAGATATATAGTTAATCAGAGCATCGATCCAGACATAAGTGACCTGTGATTTATCGAACGGTATCTCGACACCCCAGCGGACTTTCTCACGCGAGAGGGAAAAATCCTCGAGGCTTTGTTTGAACAATCCCAGGACCTCATTTTTACGTCTTTCCGGTACAATCCTGATTTCATCCGATTCTATTTTCTGTTTGAGTGGCTCCAAAAATTCTGAGAGCTTGAAGAAGTAATTCTTTTCTTTGAGTTCGACCGGTTTGGTGAGATGAATAGCGCAGTTGCCGACTTCATCGAGATCGCGCTCGGTCAGGAATTTTTCGCATCCGGTGCAATACTGGCCGACATATTCGCCCTTGTAAATGTACCCGCTGTCATGCAGTTTCTGGACCAGTTTTTTGACCGCTTCCTCGTGGTCGGGATCAGTTGTCCTGATAAATTTATCGTAATCGAGTTTCAGTCTGGCCCAGCTGTCCTTGAAGCGCTGACTGTTGCGGTCGCAGAATTTCTGGGGTTCTATGCCCTCTTTTTCGGCCGCCTCGGCCACCTTGGAGCCGTGCTCATCGGTACCGGTCAGAAAATAGGATTCGTATCCGAATAGCTTGTGGTAGCGGTTGAGCACATCCGCCGCGACAGTCGTGTAGGCGTTGCCGATATGCGGTTCGGCGTTGACATAGTAGATCGGCGTGGTGACATAGTATCTATCCGGATGAGTCACTGTTGTCTCCTTGATTATGCACTTTTCTGCGGTAGGTCGTTCTGTAGCCCTGGTGGATTAGAAAATTCTGCTTGAGGCTGACTTTCTCTTCGTAGCCGTTTTCATGCCGGACGACTATATCCTTTGAAAAGATATTGGCTTTTTCGACCGTGCCGACACCGTTTTCGGTTTCGTAAGTAGAACCGATCGCGGGCAGACGCGAGAGCGCATCTATATAGTGGCTCTGTTCATAATTGAGGCAACACAGCAGGCGCCCGCAATTGCCGGAAATTTTCTGCGGGTTGAGAGCCAGGTTCTGTTCCCGTGCGAGCTGGGTCGTGATCGGTTCGAACTCCCGCAACCAGCAGGAACAGCATTGCTTTAAACCGCAGATCCCGAAACCGTCGAGGCGCCGGGCTTCATCGCGCACACCGATCTGCCTGAGCTCGATTCGGGTCTTGTAGATCGCGGCCAGGTCCTTGACCAGTTCGCGAAAATCGACCCGTTGATCCGCCGTGAAATAGAAAGTCAGTTTATTGCAGTCAAACTGGTACTCCACATCGACCAGCTTCATATCCAGGCCGTGCTTGTCGATCAGTGCCTGGCATTCGCCAAATGACTCATCTTCTTTTTCATGGTTGATACGCTTGCGCACCAGGTCGTCATCGGTGGCCAGACGTAAAACCGGCAGCGGTTTGTATTTCAAATTGATCTGCGGTAGGAATTCCCGCAATGCCATACCCAGATCTTCACCGCGTTCCGCGGCAACTATAACATACCGGGGCGGGTCGATTTCGATATCGTGTGTGTTTATGTAGTAGGCTCGTCGGCCTGCTTTAAATTCAACTTCCCAGAGATTAGACACTGTTCCTCCAAAATGTAAGCAATAAATCTATGTTATGATTATCTTAAAGTCAAGCATACAAATTATACGAACTCAACCGGCAGAGTGAAGTATGAGATTGGCGGCAATGTCCTGTCAATTAAAAAAATTTTTGATTGAAATCAGGTTTTTGCGTATTACTTTAGAGGTAACTTATGGAAAATATTTTCGTATTATCTTTAAGGTAATTATGAGCAGGTTTTATTCGTTATCTTAGGGGTAATCTATGGCAGATTCAATCGATCGCAGAGAATTTCTGAAAAAATCAGGCAAGGCCGTGGCGGCCGCGGCTGTTTTTGGTGCCGGTTATGTCGCTTTTGCCCAACGGCCGGATTTTCCGGTGGTGCAGGAGGCCGAGATCGCCAGTGCCGACTATTCGCTGGCCGATATCTCGCTCAAGAATAAACTGGCGGTGGCTGAAGGGGGGTCGCCCGCGGAGCTGGGCAGGCGCGCGGTCAACGCTCTGGGCGGGATGGAAAAATTCGTCCAAAAAGGCGACAAAGTCCTGATCAAGCCCAACGCCGCCTGGGACAGGACTCCTGAGCAGGCCGCCTGCACGAATCCAGAATTGATGGCCGAGCTGACCCGCATGACACTTGCCGCCGGAGCTTCCGAGGTGGTTGTCACCGATGTCACCTGTCATGACCCCCGCCGTACTTTCGCCCGTTCAGGGATCCAGGAAGCGGTCGAAAAAGCGGGTGGACGAGTCATTATCGCATATCATTATCGCATTTCGGATGCAGAATATGAGGAAGTAGATATGGGCGGGCAGATTTTAAGTGTCTGGCCGGTTTTGAAATATTTCATGGAAGTCGACAAGGTCATAAATGTGCCGATCGTCAAAAACCATACACTTTCCCGCGCCACTATCGGCATGAAAAATCTCTACGGCATAATCGGGGGCAAACGCCATCAGCTTCATCAGCAGATCGACCGTTCGATCGTTGACCTGTCGTTGTTTCTGAAACCGACCCTGGTGGTCGGTGATGCTTACCGGGTGTTGATGCGCAACGGGCCGACCGGCGGATCGACCGGCGATGTCAAGACCGCTGAGACGGTCTTTGCCACGGTCGACCAGGTCGCCGCCGACAGTTTCGGATGCAAATTCCTCGACCTGAATCCCTCCCAGGTGCGCTATATACCGATGGGGCAGGCGGATGGCCTGGGGCAGATGGATATCTCCAAAATGGATCTGGTTACCGCGTAGATGAATATCAGGCAGGTCAGAAATATCCGCCGCGTTGTTCAGGCGGTGGTGCTCATCCTCTTTATAGTTTTGCTTCTCAAGACCGGCTTTTCCGGGACTGTCTCGGCCGATGCCCTAAAAGATTATAGAATTGCCTATCCGGTCAAGATATTTCTGGAGTTCGATCCCTTAATATCGTTTATGACTATCCTGACCGGGCTGACTTTGTACACCGGGTTGTTGTGGTCTCTGGTTACGATCGTGGCGACGATTTTTTTCGGGCGGTTTTTCTGCGGATGGATCTGCCCGATGGGTACTGTCAACCAGGTCTTTTCGACCGTGCGTTCGGAACGGCTCTCCCGTCGGGGACTCAAACGGATCAAGTCCAACCAGTACCACTGGTACCAGAAGATTAAGTATTATATACTGCTTTTGTTTGTCGGGGCCGGAATTCTGGGGTTGATGATCGCCGGGATTTTCGACCCGATTTCGCTTCTGATCCGTTCGCTGGGGCTGGTGGTGATTCCGATTCTGGCGCAGGTTTCCGACGCGGTCGCCGATGTCACATTCGACCTGGGTATTCCCGGAGCCTGGATATTGGGATGGGTAGCTAATAAATTCAAATCCTCGGTTCTGTTGACGCCCAACACGCAGACTTTCAACACTATCTTCTCACTGGGGCTGTTTTTTCTTCTGGTTTTAGCCGCCAATCGTTTTTTCACCCGTTTCTGGTGCCGGGGGATCTGCCCGTTGGGAGCGTTTCTGGGGTTGATTTCACGCTGGTCGATTTTCGGGCTGGAGAAACGTGAGGACCAATGCGACCAGTGCAACAAATGTTTGATGCATTGCCAGGGTGCCGACGGTCCGCAGGCGGGTGTGAAATGGCGCAAAAGCGAATGTCATGTCTGCCTGAACTGCCAGGCGGCCTGCGACCGAGGCGCGCTCAAGTTCAAGTTTTTCCCCAAATCCGAAAAGCAGATCAAGCCCGACCCGGATATCACCCGTCGCAAAGTGATCGGCGCTACCGCTGTCGGCCTGGGAGCGGCGGCCTTGTTCGGATCGCAACCGCTTTCGGCCAAACCGAATGATAAGCTGATTCGTCCGCCGGGCGCAACGGCTGAAGACCTGTTTTCGGCGCGATGTATCCGTTGCGGTGAATGTATGAAAGTCTGTCCCACCAACGCGCTTCATCCGACATTTCTGGAAGCCGGATGGGAAGGTATCTGGTCGCCGATACTGATCGCGCGGATCGGCTACTGCGAACCGTCGTGTACACTCTGCGGGCAGGTCTGCCCGACCGGGGCGATCCGCGAGCTGACTCTGGGCGAAAAAGTGGGTGATCAGGAGCATAAGCCGAACGTGATCGGGACGGCGTTCTTCGATCGGGGCAGATGTCTGCCGTGGGCGATGGCGACCTCGTGCGTGGTCTGCGAGGAATGGTGTCCGACCTCTCCCAAGGCGATCTACACGATCGAGGAAGAAGCCGTCAATCAGAAAGGGGAGACAGTGGTGGTCAAACGGCCGTATATCGATCCGAACTTATGTACCGGGTGCGGTGCCTGTGAGTATGCCTGCCCGGTGTCGGACAGAGCTGCGGTCTATGTCACTTCAGTCGGCGAATCCCGCTCCAAAAACAACCAGATCGTCCTCGAAAAATCCCGCAGGAATTAGAATTCCCCCAGATCAAATCCCGCTTTGGAGTGGGATCTGATTTACTATAAAATTGCAGGGGGCAAGCAACTTGCGTGAAGCATTCGTATAAATAAAAAGTGTGCCCCATAGTATATTATAATAGATAATAATCAATTGAAATTGCATAGCCGCTACGCACCCCGCAATGACATTGACATACAAATCGTCATTTCGACCGATCCGGCTCACGCCGGAGTTTGATGATATCTCAATCTTTTTTCCCAAGGCAGGTCACAATCTCCCGACTGAAGTCGAGAGCTCAAGACCTGCCTTAACGAAGCGAGAGATCCTCACATCGTCATCATACCAGGGGCATGACACTTCCTACGGATGACTTTAACGTACGGTCGGAAATCTTCCCTGACCGAAAATCAAACCCAGGTTTTCTCATCGCGAGCAAAAAGCGGCGATCTTTAATGCCCGGCAGTTGCCCACATCTGCCACGGACATTCTACTGAATAAAATGCAACGATATCTGTATGTTAATAAGAAAACAAAACCAAACGGAGGAGTTAAATGAAGCTCGAAGAGAAAAACGACATCTCACCGAACTGCCCTCATTGTCAGACACCTTTGCAAATAATATGGCATCAGCAGATACAGGGAATGATTGGAAAACGCTATGTCTATTTCTGCCCGCACTGCCACAAAGTATTAGGAATCTCACATCGCAAAGGATTCTGGATGGGGTAGTGGGAAAGCATACAAAGTATTATGACAAATTAGATTGCTGCGCCCTGATGTGATCACTCACAATGACTAGAAACTGCTTACATGATTTTTGTTTTTTTTCTGAATCGTTTTTGTTATTATGCTGTCCAAATGGATGAGAAAGAGTTAGTCAAAAAAGCTCAGCAGGGTGATTTCGATGCATTCAACACCCTGATAGAGAATTACAAAACCAGGATCTATAATCTCGCGCTGAAGATGTCGGGCGACCGTCATGACGCGGAGGATATTTTGCAGGATACGTTTTTGAAAGCAGTCGACAATATCGACAAGTTCCGGGGTGAATCATCGTTCGGGACCTGGCTTTACGCGATCGCGGTCAACCAGGTGCGGGGCCAGTACGCCAGCCGTAAGAAGGCCGAACTCAAGCCGATCGAAGATTATCTTCCCGCCGGACATGGGTCGGCAGAGGACAAGGCGGTCCTGTTCGACTGGGGCGATCCTCATGATATTCTTGAGACCAGGGAAATCCAGGAGATAATCGATCAGACCCTGTCGGATATGCCCAACAAGTACAGCCTGCCGTTTATCCTGCGCTACTATGAAGATATGCCGGTCAAGGAGGTCGCCAAAACGATGAACCTGACGCTGGCGGCGGCCAAGTCGCGGATACTTCGGGCCCGGCTGGCATTGCGCGAGAAACTCTCGGAAATCTTCAGGGAGAAAACCAATGAGCAGGTGTGACAAACGCATACAGGAGATCGCCGATTATATCGACGGTGAGCTCGATTCGGAAGTCTGCGAAAAGCTGGAAAAACATCTGGCTGAATGCAAGAACTGCCGTCTCATGGTCGACTCGATGAAACAGACCGTACAGCTCTGCAAGGACGGTCACTGCGAGGATTTACCCGAGGATATCGCAGAGAAGCTCAATGAATCTATCCGCAAACGCTGGGAAAAAAAATTCGGCAGGTCATCAAAATAGATAACTGCGATCTCCGCATGATTATTGAGCTTGATAAAACCCGCAATTAGTGTTATCTTACCTCTACAATACTGTCGTTAATTCAAACTCGGACTTAGTTTATGGTAGAGATAATCGGCATGATCATCATAGCTTTTATCGTATTGCTTTTGGTCGTATTCGTCCTGGGTAATTTAAGCGACGCTCTCGATGACATGGAAAAGAGCTTTAAAAAGTAACGCTGTGATCAGTCGCCGTCTTCTTGATCCTCCGGCTTGTATTCAAGGATATCCCCCGGTTGACAGCTGAGCACCCGGCAGATCTCGTTCAGGGTCGAAAAGCGGATCGCCCTGGCATGATTGCGCTTCAGGACCGAGAGGTTGGCGATGGTCAGGCCGACTTTATCCGCCAGCTCGGTCAACGACATCTTGCGTCTGACCAGCATCAGATCCAGATTCACTAAGATTGCCATAATTGCACCGCCCTTATATAGTCAGGTCCCGGTCGTTTTTCAGCTGAAGACCGTAGTCGAAAACCTGCGCTATTACCAGCACCAGAAAACCCAACGCGACAATTTCCAGGTGCAGATCGAATTCCGGCATGAGTTTGAACCCGGTGATCCTGATTGCACTGGAGATCAGGGCACCATAGAGATAACTGAGGATACCGACTGCCGGGCCGATTATGATTACCGCATAGGCGATCCGTCTCAGGTTGAGGCTGTTTTCCGGAACAAACGGTTGCCCTGAGAAAATCGTTCGGATCAAGCGCCTCAGGTAATACACGATCCAGATAACTGCCAGGATCACCATCGCACCGATCGCGAACACGAACGGCCGTCCGGTCAGGCTGAACTTGCTCGATTCTGTCGCCAGCGATACACCGCGGAAATTATTGAGATGAAGGTGTGAATAATCATGATCCCGGTCGGTCGATTTAATGTCGAAGTCGGATTCGGAAGCTGGAAAGGCTTTGACGGAAAGTGCCATCACCACACCCAGATCCGGAAAATCCAGTATTCCTGTCAAATCGACAACCGCCAGGATTACTAAAAGGGCCAGTGTGATCAAGCTCAGGTACCAGATAATGTTCATGACTGCCTGGCTGATTTTGACGGCCGAGTTTTCCGCAACAGTCAGCTTATCAACGTCTTTCATAATAATGTAGATCCTCCTTTTTGATCGTTCACCTGTATTATACACTGGGATTTATCACTTGTCAAGTAATAATTACCGATAAACAATAATTATTTATATAATATCGACAATATAATATCGAAATTAAGTAATATTTCGCTTTGACGGAATAAATGGAAACATTGAACCATATAGAAGGTTTTAGTTGACTGAAGCAGTTGGCAAACGCTTGATTGTCAAAAAGTTCAGAAAACGCCGAACAAATTATCCAATTTGACAATTCTGAACAGTGATAATCCGCCGATTGATATTAAAACGTTATAAATCAAAGGTTTAAATTTTTTTGAATCGTTTTGTTCGCTTTCCCATCTAAACTGGTAAACATGAAACAAAATGTGTAAAGGAGCGAGCTTATGAAGAAAGCACTGACAGAATTTGCGATAGACCATCCCTGGATTGTGATCGGTGTGGTTATAGTTATTACTGCGTTTTTCGCGATCCAGTTTCCTAAGATTCAGATCGATACCGACCCGGAAAACATGCTCGCCAAAGATGAGCCGGTCAGAGTTTTTCATCAGAATGTAAAAGAAGAATTCGGCCTGTATGATTTCATCGCGGTTGGAGTTGTGGCCGAGGACGGCGCTTTCAACAAGCGTATTCTGACCAATGTCTACAAGATCATCGAGGAGGTTGAAGATATCGACGGTGTGATTGCCGATGATATCATGGCGCCCTCGACCGTGGACGATATTTTACAGACTCCCGACGGAGTCCTGAAAGTCGAGACTTTGCTGGAGGATCCGCCGGAGACCGATGAGCAGGCCGCCAGTATTCTTGCCCGTATCAAGAACAATCCGATCCTGCGTGGTAAACTCGGTTCCGATAACGGCAAGGCCCTGGCGATGTTTATTCCTATTGAAGCCAAGGATATGTCGTACCGCATTTCCAATGAAATCAAGGCCATTATCGATAAATACGAGACCGGCGAGGAATACTATATCGCCGGTTTGCCGGTAGCTCAGGACAGTTTCGGGGCGGAGATGTTCAAGCAGATGGCGATCTCGGCTCCGATGGCGGGTGCGATTATTTTTCTTCTGATGCTTCTGTTTTTCCGCAATGTCAAGATCGTTATACCGCCCATGATCGTGGCGGTGGTTTCGGTTGTCTGGGCTATGGGGATGTTGATTTTGACCGGTCATACGGTCCATATCATGAGTTCGATGATCCCGATCTTTCTGATACCGATCGCGGTGCTGAATTCGATTCATATCCTCTCGGTTTTTCATGACCGCTACCAGAAATATAAACATAAGAAGACCACGATCCGTGACACTATCGCTGATCTTTTCATGCCGATGTTATTTACTTCATTGACGACTGTGGTCGGTTTTATATCGCTGGCGACAACCCCGATTCCGCCGGTCAAGGTCTTCGGTATCTTTGTGGCCTTCGGTATCTTTGCCGCCTGGATACTTTCTCTGACTTTGAATCCGGCCTTTGCGGTTTTAATTTCCGATAAGACTCTACGCAATTTCGGCCGTTCCGAAAAGGAAGAGCATGGCATCTTGTCGAAGATCATGCATGCCCTGCGCGATTTCAACCGCAGGTTTTATAAAGGTGTGCTGGTCGGCGCGGTAGTCATTGCTATCGTGGCAGTAATCGGTTTGTTCCAGATCGAGGTCAACGACAACCCGGTCAAATGGTTCAAGCCGGGTCATCCTCTGCGGGTGGCCGACAATGTCATGAACAAGCATCTGGCCGGAACATATATGAATTACCTTGTAATTGACGGTGGCGAAGCGGATGCTTTGAAAAACCCCGAGCTTTTGAAATACATCGAAAGACTCCAGCGTCATCTCGAAAACAACAAGATCGTCGGGATGACTACCGGTGTTACCGATGTCGTCAAGAAGGTGCGTTACGAGCTCTATTCGCAGGATGAAGAAAAGTACGCGCTTCCTGATGACCAGAATGAAGTTGCCCAGAACCTGTTTTTGTACGAGATCTCCGGCGGAGATCCCGAGGACCTGTTCAAGCTGATCAACAACGATTACTCGAAAGCTAACGTCTGGGTGCAGATGACCAATGGTGACAACCAGGCGGTGGCCAAAGTGGTCCAGGATGCTGAGGAATTTATAGATGCTAATCCGCCACCGGCTAAAATCGATGTCAACTGGGGGGGACTGCCGTATGTCAACATCGTCTGGCAACAGAAGATGGTGGTCGGTATGCGCAGTGCTCTTCTGGGATCGTTCGCGATCGTTTTCATCATGATGATGATCCTGTTCCGTTCATTTATATTAGGTTTGATTTCGATGCTTCCCCTGACGATCACGATCATGGCAATCTACGCCGCTATCGGATATATCGGCAAACCGTACGACATGCCGGTTGCGGTATTGTCATCACTGACTTTGGGTCTCTCGATCGATTTCGCAATTCATTTCATCAAGAGATCGAAATACATTCATGAAGAAACGGGAGATTTCGATAAGACATATCCATTAATATTCGAGGGGCTGGCTCGTTCGATATCTCGTAACGTGATGGTGATCGCGATTGGTTTCGTGCCGATGTTTTTCTCGACACTGGTGCCGTATGTAACGGTCGGATCGTTTTTCTTCGCGATCATGCTGGTCTCCGGCGCGGTAACCATGATCCTGTTGCCGTCGATCTT
Source organism: Candidatus Zixiibacteriota bacterium (assembly GCA_014728145.1). NCBI lineage: Bacteria > Pseudomonadati > Candidatus Zixiibacteriota > Candidatus Zixiibacteriota bacterium. The sequence goes on from WJMC01000086.1 coordinate 22,469, forward strand.
CATCGCGATGCGCAAAAAACTGTTTCCAGATAAAGAAGTCAAAGAATCCAAAGCTAAAGCAAAAGTAGCGTAATCTATCATATAAAAGAGGAGGAATACGATGAATACTTTCAAGAAATTAACCCTGGTAATGACCGCGCTGGTGATGATTTTAGCGGTCGATCTGTTCGCCGATGATGTCGCTTCTGACCTGATGAAAAAGGCGCATCTGAATATGTTCTATGCCGAGGATGACGGCCTGGCCGAAGTCAATATGAGCATTGTCAACTCCAGTGGCAAGGAACGTATCCGCGAGTTTGCCATGCTTCGCCTGGATAACGAAGAAGGCGGTGAGCAGAAGTATTACACCTATTTTCGCAAGCCACATGATGTGGCCCGCCTGACCTTTATGGTTCACAAGAACCCGGTCGATACCGATCAGCGCTGGCTGTACGTTCCGGCGGTAGACCTGGTCAAGCGTATCTCTGCCGACGATAAAGGCTCCAGCTTTGTCGGTTCGGACTTCAGCTATGAAGATGTCTCCGGCCGGCACTGGTCCGAAGATAATCACAAGATAGTAGAAGAAAAAGAATACAATGGCAAGCAGGTCTATGTGATCGAATCCGTACCAAAGGCCGAAGATGGCATTTTCGGCAAGAAGCACACTTATATCGATAAAGAGACTATGCTTCCGATCCGCGAGGAATACTACGACGACAAAGGCGAGCTGGAACGGATCTTTACGGCTGAAAAAATCGAGGTGATCGAAGATGTACCCACGGTAACTGTGCGCAAGATGGAAAATGTGCAGAAAGAACAGCATACCATAGTCGAGTTCTCCAGCATCGATTACAATGTCGGGGTCGACAACGATATTTTCACCGAGCGGTTTTTGAAGAACCCTCCACGCAAGTATATCAAGTAAAAGAATCTGGAGGTGCGCTATGAACGCTGTGAAAATGACACTTATTGCGACGATACTGGCTTTGATTTTGGTTACGGTCACCGCTTCGGCTGATGATGTTTACATCAGTGGATTTTTGCAGGGCCTCTATGGTGGCGGTCTTCATGACGACAATCCGGTTCCCTCGGATTTGACCGCCTCCGAGACCCGTCTGCAGATGAAGCTGGAATCGTACCGCGGTTCAGCCGAATTTTTCGGACGCCTCGATTTCTACTACGATGGTTACAATGAATCCGAGTATGACTGGGAACTGCGCGAAGGTTACATCAAGTTCCGGATGGGCGCGTTCGATTTCAAGATCGGCCGTCAGGTGCTGACCTGGGGAACCGGCGATTTGATCTTCATCAATGATAATTTCGCCAAGGATTACCAGTCGTTTTTCATCGGGCGCGACGACCAGTACCTCAAGGCTCCGCAGGATGCTTTGCGGGCCGCCTGGTACAGCCCGCTGGGTGCGCTGGATGTCGTCTGGACTCCCAAATTTACGCCCAACCGGGTGCCGACCGGGCTTCGTCTGAGCTATTACAACCCGCTGGTCGGTGATATCGTGGGTGGTGAACAGTTCTATATGGAAGGTCGTGAACCGGAAACCGAATTCAAGAACTCAGAGCTTTCGGCCCGTCTGAAACGCTATTTCGGTACCGCTGACATCGCCCTCTATTTTTACAAGGGATTTTACAAGAATCCGGAGGGCATGGATATGGCGACGATGGAGGCCTACTACCCTGAATTGTTTGTCTATGGCGCCTCGATGAGGATGCCGATCTTTGAGGGCATCTTCTGGGTCGAGGGCGGTTACAGCGATTCCCGTGATGATCCCGACGGCGATATCACCACTATACCTAATTCAGAAATCGCCGGCCTGGCAGGTTTCGAGAGACAGGTGGCCAACAACCTGACTGCCAATATCCAGTACCAGGCGATCTATATGGTCGACTACGATAAATTCGAAGAAAATGTCGGCGGGCAGACGGAAGTGGATGAGGTCTACCATCTGCTGACTTCGAGGATCACGCAACTGTTGAGGATGGAGACCGTGGTGCTGTCAGGTTTCGTATTCTATTCTCCCTCGCAGGAGGATGTCTACTTCCGCTTCTCGGCCGACTACAAGTACAACGATGCGCTGACATTGACTTTGGGGGGTAATATATTCGACGGAACCGAGAAGTGGACTGATTTTGGAACATTCATGAAAAACGACAATTTATATTTCAAGGCCACTTACGGTTTCTAAACGAGATATTTCAGCCAAAGGAGAGATAAAATGACACTTGAACACAGCATCAGGATTTTAGCCGGAACGTTGATTCTGGCTTCGGTCGCCCTGGCTTACTTCGTCTCGCCCTGGTGGCATCTGGTGACGATTTTCGTTGGATTCAATTTGGTCCAGTCTTCGTTTACCAAATTCTGTCCGGCCGAGATGATTTTCAAGAAGCTGTTCTTTTCAGGTCGAAAAGAATATTCAGGTCAAACCGAAAACGCATGACCTTTTGATTTATAAAAGTCAGGGGGCTGAAAACCGCTATCATCGCTCGATAGCGGTTTTTTTATGCGAAACCGTTTGTGCCCGCAACCTGTTTGTGATATTCATAAGAGATAACCAACTATTTCGTCGAGGAGGAAACTATGGAGAATTTCATACTCAGGATGCCGGCCAAGATGATCTTCGGTCCGGGTGAGGTCGCGAAAGTCGGGGAAGAGGCATCTGTGTATGGCAATAAAGTGATGCTGGTAACAGGAAAAAACTCGGTACGCAAAACCGGACTGCTCGATCGTGTCACGAAATTTTTGACCGACAGCAGGCTCGAATATGTGCATTTCGACCGGATTGAACCCAATCCGCGTGCGACCACAGTCGATGAAGCCGGAAAAATCGCGCGTGAAGAAAATTGCGAGCTTGTCCTGGGTGTGGGTGGCGGTTCTGCTATGGATGCTTCCAAGGCGATCGCGGCCGTGGCTCACTCCGGTTACCCGATCTGGGAGCATGTTTACAACGATGACCGCGACAGGATCCGCCCGATCGAGGACGCATTGCCGATCATTTTGGTTCCAACTCTGGCGGCAACATCCTCTGAGAGCAACCGTGGAGGGGTGATCACGAACCGGGAAACAAACGAGAAGGTGCCGTTTTTCGCTGAACCTCTGTTTCCGAAAGTCTCGATTATCGATCCTGAATTGACGCTTACTGTCGGTCGTGAAACGACCATCGACGGCGCCATGGATATCATCAGCCATGTGATCGAATCGTATCTGACCGGACCGGACAATACTCCGCTCCAGGACCGTTTCACAGAAGGTGTCATTCGCACGGTTATAGAGAATCTCGAAAAAGTTCTGGATAATCCCGGAGATATAGAAGCCCGCACGAACCTGTCATGGTGTTCGACTATCGCGCTTCTGGGACCGGTCAACCTGGGCCGACCGGGGCCGTTCCCATTGCATTCTGTCGAACATGTGATTTCAGGCCACTACGATATCTCCCACGGCAAGGGGCTGGCGATCATGTTTCCGGCGTTGATGCGTCTTACTTACAAAGACCGGCTTGAAAAGTATGCCTCGCTGGCTAAAAACATTTTTTTCGTGGAAACCGGGAAAATGAGTTTAGATGAAGCCGGACTTGAGTTTATCGAGAGGTTCGAGGCCTGGATGAAAAAAGTGGGAATGTTCGCGCGTCTTTCCGAAGTCGGAATCAATGCGGAAAGTTTTGAGACAATGGCCTCTGATACGATCCGGGTTTACGGTTTTGGAAAAGACCATATCGCTGGATATAAACCGCTTTATAAGCAGGATCTTATGCGGATGTTCGAGCTGGCGAAATAGCTCCGTCTGGTTTACTCGAACAGCGAGAGTTCGTGCTCGAATTCGCTCACCAGGCGTTCACCGAGTTCCTCGACCTCATCCATCTGCATCTCCACCACCTGCATAAAAAGGAGGTGATTGAGAGAATCGACCCGTTTGTCGTCGAAGCCGTAGCCACAGCGCTTGGCGATCTCGTTGGCAAACTGGATCAGGTATTCGATTGGCACTTCCGAGGCGTTGATCTGCTCAGGAACCTGGTTCTCAGGCAGTTCCGGATTGTGGTGATTGTAAACGGCATTTATCAGTTCCTGGGGCAGGTTCCATTTGCTCAAAAGCATCATGCCGACATCGCAGTGGGTAAAACCGAGTTCTTCTTCCTCAGCTATATGGAAATTCAACTTTTCCTTTTCTATCGAACGGATCAGTCCTTCGTAGTCGCGCCCGACTTTCTGGATCAAGACCATTTTGCCGATATCGTGCAAAAGACCGCCCATAAAAGCTTCTTCGGGATGTTTGTGGTTGATTTTATTGGCCACCAGGCGGCAGGTCATGGCGGTTGCCAGTGAATGTTTCCAGAGCGTTTCGAGTGTGTTATTGCC
>WJMC01000087.1 GCA_014728145.1 Candidatus Zixiibacteriota bacterium
ACTGGAGGAATGATGAAACTAATAAAGAAAAGCCTGCTTGTAACTGTTCTTTTGGGCCTGCTTTTTAGTGCCACGCTTACAGCTGATTTTGCGGTCAAGCAGGAGATGGTTATGACAGGTATTCCTATGATGGGAAACCTGACCACCAAACAAACGTACCTTATTAAAGGGGATCAGCTGGCAATCGAGCAATCGATGCAGAATCCGATGATGCCACAGATGTCTACCCGGACGAGAAGCATAGTCAAGGGCGGCAATCAGATCATCATCGTCAATTACATGGATTCGACATATTCAATGCATGGCGAAAGCATGGTCGATTCGCTGGCCGATATGATGAGTATGCTGGATGACGTGGTCGACAGCATCAAGGAAATGGTGACCATCAAGAGTATTAAGATGGGTATGAGCGGAAAAACCAAAGACATCAAGGGCCACAAGGCCGAGGAGATGGCTTTCACTGCGGATGTCGATATCAAGGCCAAGATGATGGGACCGGAGCCAATGCCGATGAACATCAAGATCGATGGCTCCTACTGGGGCACCACGGATTTTGATGACTACAAGAACTATAAAAAGCAGATGGAAGTAATGCAGAACCTGTTTTTCAAGAGTGGACAAGGCGGCTTGACCGGAATGACCCCGATTCTGGAAAAACTTGGAATTGATAAAGCTATGGTCGAAGAGGCCATGCAGTTCTCGGAATATGTGCCTCTCGAAGGTACAATGAAAATCGTGGTTGATATGGAGATGACCGAGGAGATGAAGCAGGGCATGGGCCAGATGTTTAAGATGCCGATGACCATCAACATGAATACGAACCTGATCGAGGCGGCTGAAGCTGAGATCAATGCTTCCGAATTTGTCCAGCCGGAAGGCTTCGAAAAGGTAGACAACGCGGCTATGCCGGGGGGCGGTGGATTCAGTCCGCTCGGTATGTAGCGATTATAATGAAATAAAGATATATTTAGATACAAGGTTGAATGATGAAAAAAGGTATTACAGTCCTGGCAATGATCGCAACGATTTGGCTTTCAATGCTCGGCTTCGTGTACGCTGATATGACGATCGATATTAAGACGTCTTTGAGCGGTATTCCCTTTATCACCGAGTTCGAGATGAATCAATCCCAGTTAATCAGGGAAGGCGAAGTCGCTTTTTTTACGGATATGGAGATTGGACTGCCCTCCGAAACTGATACATCCGTGAAGACGAAAGCCATGGTGGTTATGGATCTTCCCAATGATCGGCTTCTGTCCTGTGAGTGGGAAGAATCCAAGTGTCAGGATATCAGGATCGGTTCCTTGTACGAAACGATCAGGCCTGAAATGCTTCAGTGGATCATGGATACACTGAAATCTTATGTTCCAATGATAACGCAGTATTATGAGATTACCGGCTTTTCAATGGAAGTGAATAACGAGCTGAAAAGCATATCCGGTTATGATTGCTACCAGATCAAATATGATTTCGGTATCAATATCAATGTCCCCGTGGAGCAGGTGCCGGGTGAATTGCGTGTCAAGGTCGACGGTGTCTCCTGGATGACTGAGGATATCGAGCAGTACGAGCTGTTTTCGCGCAACTGGAACAGTATGAAAGAGACTTACTTTCCGGAAAAATATCATGGTTATATTAAAGAAGCTTTCGGATTGCTGGGTATCGATCCTGAGTTGATTGATAAATCCTGGGCGCTGGATCCGGCAGTCGCTGTCGAGTCTTCGGTCAAAATATCCGTCGAAATATGGAACGAGGGCATGAGTATGCCATCCATGTCATTCAACCTTCTGGCGAATTCGATCCTTCAGGATATCTCCTATGACGATATTCCGGATGAAGCCTTCATGGTTCCCTCCGGGTTCGAAGTGGAGGTGATCGACGCTTCCATGCTGAAGCCGCTTCTGGAGGAAAAATTTAAATAATTGGGCAGTCTCATGGATGATCATTAATGCCTGAGTACTATTCACCCGGAATTCACATAGAGAAAACCGGGCGTGAAGAAAAACAACTCGAAATAGTCCGAACCGATTGTGCCGTGTTTTTCGGTGTCACAGAACGCGGACCCGTTAACCGGGCAGTCGGGGTGAATTCGTTTACAGATTTCAAACAGAAATTCGGACAGTTTCTGCCTTCGACATATCTGCCATACGCGGTCTATGGTTTCTTTCTAAACGGTGGGCGCAAATGTTATATCGTCCGCGTAGCTCATCTCAACCGCAGGGCAACCGAGGAAATCCTCACTCCCTCCTCGGTTCAGATAGACTCCGTTCGCAAAAAACCTCTCTTTGAGGTAGAAGCTGAATCGGGCGGAACCTGGGGCAACAGGATTTCGATCGAGCTTTCAAACAGCCGTCCGTTAGTGAGTTCATATCTGGTGTCCGAAGCTTCCCAATCAAGCGATTCAATCAGTCTCGAATCGACACACAGGTTTTCCAGGGGTGATCTGCTTTATTTAAAAGGCGAGGAAAAGCGCGATTTTGTGCAGGTCGAGGCGATCGAGGGCAACCGGATCAGGATAGTACCGGGATCATTGAAAAATGAGTACTACGAATGGGATTCTGTTTCAGTCTATGCAATGCGTTACGATCTGGACATTAAGTGCGGTGACATCAAGGAAAAATTCAGGAATTTGTCACCGACAGCATCTGCCAGTCAGAGTATAGTCAACAGGATCAACAAAGACTCTCAGCTTGTAAATATAGAAGCTTTGACTGCAGGCAATACAGTCCTGCTTCCCGCGATCGGGAGTTATCGGTTAAGCGAAGGTAAGGATGGTTTCTCGAGCCTTATCCCTGATGATTATATCGGCTTAGCTGAGAGTGACTCATATACGGGGATGGCAATGCTGGATAGGATCGAGGAGGGCCGTGTAATCGCTCTGCCCGATCTGTACAGTCATTTGAACTTGCCCGGATTTGGCGGAGAAGAAGGTGTTCGCGCGGTAATCCGCAACGCGATAGATCGTGTCGAGAACGGTCGCTACCAGTTTCTTTTAATCGATCCGCCACCGAATCTGAGTATCCGCAAGGCGATGAAATGGCGTGAAAGAATCGACAGTTCCTATGCCGCAACTGTATGGCCCTGGTTCAAGGCAAAAGTCTATCAATCCGAAGCTGTCCTGCCGGTCAAACCGGTTCCACCGTCGGGCTATGTAGCCGGGATGATCGCCAGGCTCGATATCGAAGGTGGCACCCATCATTCGTTTGCCAATCATGAAATCGAAGGTGTTGTCGACAGCGACAGCGAGCTGACCCAGTATGATACCGAGATGTTGAACCCGGAAGGGATCAACGCCGTGCTGGCATTTCCCGGGCGCGGAATTCGTGTCTGGGGAGCGCGCACTCTTTCGTCCGATCCCGCTTATCGTTATGTCAATGTGCGGCGGACTTTCAACATGATTGCCGAGTCGATCGAGAGTGGTACGCAATGGGTCGTGTTCGAACCCAATGATCCGTCGCTGTGGCAGGAGATCAAGCGCCACGTCAGCATTTTCCTGCGCGATTTATGGCGCAAAGGTTACCTGCAGGGGGACAGCGTCGAGGAAGCGTTTTATATTAAAATCGATGAAGAAAACAATCCCGCTGAGATAAGAGACCGTGGCGAGTTGATCATTGAAATAGGTGTCGCGATTGTCAGGCCCGCGGAGTTCATTATCGTACGGGTGGCTCAGAAAACTATGGAGACCCAGAAGGAGTAGTCGATGCCCGCTCTGGCGGAACGTGAAGATCACAATATATCGATTTTTTTCGCGGTTGAAATTGATGGTATCGCGGAAGCTTATTTTACCGAGGTTACCGGAATGAGCCTTAAGCGTAATGTGGTTGAATACCATGAAGGTGGTGACAACTCCTCACCCCGCTACTTTCCCGGACACGCGGTGCAATCCGAGATCGTTCTCTCACGCGGGATGATCAGTTCCAATTCACTTTTCAAATGGCTCTATGATTCAATAGAATCCAATGAGCCGGTTGACCGCAAGTCGGGATCGATAATACTTTACAATGATAATATGGATGTGATTAAACGTTGGAATTTCCGCAGAGCTTTCCCGGTCAGCTGGAAAACACGGGGACTGAGTACGGATATCACGAAATTGATGGTTGAGAGTTTGACGATCATCCATGAAGGTATCGAGCTGGTGGAGATCTGATGGACAGGCACTGGATTGAAAAACTGAGGCAGTTAAAAGTCAAGGTGCAGAGGCACCTGATGGAAAAAAACGCCTTCGAATCCCGTCCCGCCCGAGCCAGCCTCGAAGATCTGCGTATGGGCCAGAAACTGCGTGAACAGGAGACGGCCCTCAAAAGTTATTTGGCCCAGATGACGGAGTTCGCGTCGGGGATTCCGGCTGACCGCTTTGAGTTCGATCTTGAAAGTAAATTCAATGTGATCCAGTTCGAACATGGCAAGTTGTACCTTGGACCTGAGGCTTTGATTACGAGCGAACCGTATCTCAATTTCGATCCGCAGATTTACTTCGGTAGAGAAGATCAGAATATTGAAAAGAGCCGGAAATCCGAAAGCGCAACCATAAGCACAAAATCCAAAAGCGATCTTTACCACACGATAATAGAAAAATACAACCCGGGACAGTTTCTCGATCCGGATAAGTTGAAGCTGAAGAAACTCGATAGTTTCGTGCGTGATTACGGCCACGAATTTGCGCAAACTCGCATGTCGCGGATTGAAGACCAGGTCAAATCAATTATCGATCGGTATATATCCCCAGCCGGACAAACCGAGGAACTGCCGAGTTTGTTTATCTATGAGGGCCAGTTTATTTACCTTACCCGTAAGAAGCGCTGGAGCAAACGACGGATTCGTACAATCACTCAGGTCGATTATTTCGAGGGCAAACGATATGCGCTACCCCGCAGGATCAGGCGGATCGCTGTAGCCCCGGAACATGAACTCGAAGCTGAAATGGCGGCTGAACTGATCACCGAGGAGATGGCAGAACCGATCCGTTCGGTCGACAGCGATAAATTGTTAGGATACTTCATTCCAACCCGCAGGCTCGGATCTAAACAGGCTTCGGAGAGGATATCTGCTGATACGAAAACTCAAATATCCGGCCAGCAGACAGGTTCGCTCGAGCAGGTTCCATACGAGGTACCCGGAAGCCGGGAGTTTGCACTCAAAATCCAAACCGAGACTGCATCCGCAGGGGCGGCTCCTGAGGAACTCGGTCCCGAGATGATAACTCATCAACAAAGACAGCAAAGCCGCGCTCTGGCGTTAGCACGCAGAATCAAGCATCATCTGCAACAACCAGAGAAATCGCCCTCTCAAAAAGCGGTGCTGTCGCTGTTACCGCAACTCGAAAAGATTTCCACCAGGTCAGAACCTGAAAGAGAAGAGCTTCCCTCGGCTGTAGATTTCGAGGGAAGGTTCGAGGAAACAGTTTTGAGCCGTGCGCGGATGTTCATGACTTCGCAGAAAGCAGAGGAATTTTCCACAACTCAGCCGATTGTTTCACCTGACGAGGTAGCCAGTACGGCTCGTTCGCTGCGATCATTCACGACCGACCTTATTACGCGCCACCTGCCGGTTTATGCCTCACTCGAAGCTGACGAGATGGAGACAATCAGCCTCAAACCGTTTAAGACCGGAACACAGGCATTGCTCGATATTGGTACTTCAGATAAGCCGGTATCTGATCCGGTGTCTTTGGCAAAAGAAGTTTTCGCAAGTATCAAAAAGTCATTGAAGCAGGGTAAAGCCCGAGTTAAAAAAGCAGATGCTGAAACATCAAAATCGCGCAAAGCCGGATCAGCAGAGGGAATTTCCGGGCGGTTGCCCGCGATTGGTCGCATGCGCACGTTTATGAACGCGAATGTGGCTAAGATGATGCGTACGACGCTTCCTGAATATGCTCACAAGATTGTGGCTCAAATCGGCCGCAAACTGGACCTGGGGAGCTTTGAACCGATTTTCAAGGCCGACCTCCCGAAACTGGCTGTAAGCGAAGCCAGGGGGGCTATGAAGCTGTTTACGCGCAAGTTAGGACGTGAACGTGGTTTTGAGGCAACTGAATTGCCGGTTGAAATGGATAACCTGACTGATACGGTTATACCTGATCGTCCTGACCCGGTGCAGTTGAGGCAAATCCGCAGTCTTCGTGAGGGTGCCGAGCAGGTACTCGAAATTCGCAGGGAAGTCAGGAGACCGTCAGCAACCTCCCTCGCGAGCGGTTTGTCACAAGGAAGATCGCGTTTGGCCGGATCTGCGATGGCTCTGGCCGGTCGTGCCGCAGAGATGACCGAATCCGCTGGAATGCCTGCGATTCCACAGATTGGCTCGTTCACTCCCGATCTCGAATTGTTCGATCGATCGCCTGTACAAAGCGGTATTGATATGCTGAATTTTGTTACACCACCGGGACAATCCATGTCTTTGCCTGCGGGAGCGCCACAGGCAGATTCGGAAGTTCCTCAATTGATTCCGGGAGCACCTTCAGCACTTGAATCCACTGCCGGCAGGTCAAAAGGATTTCTGCCTTCCCTGGTGAAGAAAGGAACGTCTGCATTTAAAGGAGCGGGAGAATCGCTGAGATCCGGTAGTCAGAAGATCAAGAGCCTGACCGGTTTCGGTTCGATTGCAGGTGGTGCAAGTATGATGTCTTCCGTTCAGCAGGGTGTGTCTTCTATGATCCCACAAATTGGCTCGATGACAGAAAGCGCTAAAGATCAAATTGGCGGTCTGATCAGCTCCGGCAGGTCTGCGCTTCAGAGGATGCCTTTGGGCGCGGGAAGTAAAGCTCTGGAGATGGCTTCTTCCGGCCAGATTCCGTCAAAGACAGGTCTGCCTGATAAATTAAGTGCATTGCGCGGTATTGCAACACCCTCATTGCCCGAGCCGACTGTGAAACTGGCCGGTGATATCGAAAAACCGAAGGTGCCGGAACTGCTGACGAGTTTGATCAAGAGGACCGCGACTGGCAGGGAAAGTATGGCATTGACACCCTCAAAAATTAAAAAACCAGCGGACAGTGTTATTCCCGCAGTTGACAGGCAGGCCGATCTTCCGCGCGGATGGGACCGTCCGCCGTTCGAGGTCGGAACCGCTATTGGCAAACATCTGAAGCAGGATCTACCTTCACAGGTAGGACAGATTGCGACTCGCAAAAAGAGCGCTCTGTCGCGATATGGTTTGACGGTTCTCGATCTCGAAGATGAAGAACTCGAAAATATACAATCAGGTAGGCAGACAGCAGAAGTATCAGAAGAAATAAAAATCGATGACCAGACTATTGATGATATATTTTTCAGGCTGAAGCGAATCCTGGAAACCGAGAGCGAACGGATGGGAGGTGAGCGCTGATGTCTCTTGAAAAGGCTACTATTACCAATGTCGACACAAATGATACATTCCAGGTTCTCTTCAATCCGAGCGAATATCAACTCAAAAAGGAAACCCCCTGGGCCGAGCAGCGAGTTTTGGGGCTCGATGCTCCGGCGGCGTCATTTACGACCGGTATGCGCATGGAGCTGTCGATGGAGCTTTTTTTCGATACCAGCGAAGAAAAGAGCGATGTCAGGACTCATACTGAAAAGATCGAGAAACTTCTGATGGTCGACCCGGATAAGCATCGCCCGCCTTTGACATTGTTTACCTGGGGAAATTTTCAGTTCAAGGGTGTTTTTGAAAAGCTCAAGCAGAGATATACAATGTTCGTCCAGGATGGTACTCCCGTACGGGCGGTCCTGGATGTGACTATTAAAGAGTACACGACGACTTTTGAGCAGTTACAGAGACAACCGAGGCAATCAGCTGATCGTGCCAAGCACAGGATTGTCAGGCGTGGAGATACTCTCAGCCTGATTGCTCACAGGGAATACAACGATGCCTCCGAGTGGCGTCGAATTGCGGAATACAATCAGATTGAGGATCCGCTCGATCTCGAACCGGGACTCGAGTTGACGATTCCTCCAATCGAATAGGAGACAGGCTGATATGCCTTTACGAAGAGCTTTAAGCGGTGGTTCCAACAGTGAAAGTGATCAGACTCAGCGGTACTATGGTGTCGTGATCGGGGTCGTTTCCAACATCGATGATCCGGAAAACACCGGCCGTGTAAAGGTCCGTTTTCCGTGGCTGTCATCCGATGAGGAAAGCCATTGGGCCCGGGTCTGCCAGTTTATGACCGGCAACGATCGCGGGAGCTGGTTTATCCCTGAAGTCAACGATGAAGTCCTGGTGGCATTCGAGCATGGTGATGTGAACCATCCCTATGTCGTCGGGTCGCTCTACAACGGCCAGGATCAGCCACCTTCGGAGAACAGTCACAGCTCCGAGAACAATATCCGCATGATCAAGTCTCGTAGCGGTCATATTATCAAGATCGATGACACTTCGGGATCAGAGCAGGTCGAGATCAAGACCTCCTCCGGGAAAAGCGTGCTGACCATGAAATCCGATGGTTCGATCACGATAAAATCTGACAATATTACGATTGAAGGCACGATGAAAATCGACCTGAAATCGCAGAATATAAATATAGAAGCTAGTCAACAGCTTAAACTGAAAGGCACCTCGGGTTTTGCCGTGGAATCGACAGGAACAGGAAAAGTCGAGGCCTCCGGTCCCCTGACTGTCAAGGGAGCTGTTGTCAATATAAATTGAGGAGAGGTTTCTTCTATGGGAATGCCTGCAGCTAAGCAGGGTGATAAGATCACGGCGGTAGACATTCATATAATCCTGATACCGGCCGCGGCAGGTGTGCCGGTCCCGACGCCGTTGCCTCATCCGTTTATGGGCATTATCGATTCGAGTTGTTCGACGGATGTCAAGATTATGGGAATGCCGGCGGCGGTAATGGGTTCCGAGGCGACAAATACGCCCCCGCATATCCCGCAGGGCGGGCCGTTCCAGAAACCTCCGACCAACAGGGGCAAGATAGTCATGGGTTCCCCGACCGTAATGATCAACGGTAAACCGGCCGCACGCATGGGTGATACGGCGATGACCTGCAACGATCCGGTCGATCTGCCAATCGGACAGGTGATAGCGGCGGGAACTGTAATGATAGGATAGGAGTTGTAATGCCTCGTAAAAATTTCCTGGGTGTGGGATTTAAATTTCCGGTCGATGTCGACCGTCGTGGCGGTGTGGCGATGTCGCGCTATGAGGAATCGATCGAGGACGCAATCGTTTTGATTGTCGGCACCGCTTTTGGCGAGCGGCAGATGCGCCCTGATTTCGGATGCGGTATCCATGATCTTGTCTTTGCTCCCAACAACGCCAACACCCGTGCCCTGGCGGTTTACCATGTCGAGGAAGCCCTGATAAAGTGGGAACCCCGCATTGTCGAGGTCAAGGTGACCGCCGATACCGATCCCGAGCAACCGCATATAATCAATATAGCGATAGATTATAAAGTTCGTACAACCAACAATGTTTTTAATCTCGTGTATCCGTTCTACCTGCAAAAAAGTGAGGTCTGATGCCAATAACTCCCCCAAATCTGGATGACAGGACCCATGCCGATATTATGGAGGAATTGCGTCGGCTGATTCCGCGTTATTGCCCGGAATGGACCGATCACAATCCTTCAGACCCGGGCATTACTCTTCTGGAACTGTTCGCCTGGTTGACCGAGATGAAAATCTACAAGCTCAACCGGATTACCGATAAGACCTATGTGGCACTTCTCGATTTGATCGGGATGTCGCTTCTGTTACCGCAACCGGCTCAATCGTACCTGACCTTTACACCCGGACAAGGGCTCGAAGAGAGTGTCGTGGTTCCAGCCGGTACCCAGATTGCCACCAGCCAGACCGAGGTGACCGACAGCGTGGTCTTCGAAACGGCCGAGGATCTGAGGCTGTCACCTGTAGATCTGGCCAGGGTTGTTACCACAGCCGGTGATTCGGTTTCCGACAACAGCAGTTTTATAAATAACCCATCGCCGGACGGCTTTCCTGTGTTCGGGGGAGTATCACAGATCGAGAGAGCGGTCTTTGTGGGCGATGATAAATTTTCTGCGTTAACGGAATCGGCCAGCCTGTTTCTGCGTTTCAAAGGAGCCTCGGAGGAGGCGCGCGCGCTTTTAACGATGCTCGACTGGGAATATTTCAACGGCAAACGCTTCAAAGAACTGAACACGAGATTGGTATACACCGAGACATTGGGTGAAAATGAGACCCTGATTGAAATCGCTGGTCCACTTGGCGACCTCGAAAAAACCGAAATCGACGGTGTTGAGACTTTCTGGTTTAAGGCTACACTGACCGCTATACCGTCGAGCGAGCAAATTACGGAACTGGACACGATCGCGGTCGAGGCCCGAATTGTCGAGGATGGTCCGACTCCTGAAGCCGGCTTCTCCAATATCGCAGGTTCGATCTTCCTGCCTTTGGATTTCTCTAAAAGCGTTTACCCATTCTCGGAAGAACCCAAGTACGATTTTGCTTTCTATATCTCCTCACCGGATATCTTCTCCAAGACCGAGGCGGAGGTGATCCTGGATATCGACCTGGCCGACCCCTCGGTTGTCGAAGCGCCGGTGGCATCTTCCGACCTTGAACTTCTCTGGGAATATTACAACGGTCGAAAATGGGTCGAGTTGGGTGCAACTTCGCCCACCGGGGTCAGCCGTCCGGCAGGAAAGTTCAACTTTACAGATTCGACACTTGCTTTCACACATTCGGGCGAGATCAAATTCGATCGTCCCGAGGATTTCAGCCCCACCAAGGTCAACGGCCAGGAAGGTCACTGGATTCGGTGCAGGCTGATTAAAGGCAATTACGGTCAGGCTGGTCATTACGAACAGGTCGGTAAAAACTGGGTCTGGAAAGATGATAACCCGCTCAGGCCACCCTGCATAAAGATGTTGACATTGCGTTACAACCAGAAGCCGGTGTTTGTTTCCAACCTGAAGTCCTATGCGGATTTCACATATCGCGATTTCTCCGGGCTTATCAAAAAGGAATACAACCCATTTCAATTATTTGAAGAGCAGAGGGATCGTTCGCCCAGTCTCTATCTGGCATTTAAGTCGATCGCTGAAAAGGACAGTTACGGCATCTGCTTCATTGTCAAGGAAGACCAGCGGCTGCCTGTCGATGAGCTGACCACGCGTTATTTCGGGGATATTTTCGGAACTGAAAACCGGCAGGAACAGAAGTTGTGGTGGGAATACTATAACGGCAAGGACTGGGCAGACCTGATGCCGATCGATACTACCGAGAATTTTAAGTGTAGCGGACAGGTCAAATTCGATTTTCCGCGCGATTTCAAGCCGGTTGAAAAG
The DNA here is from genome assembly GCA_014728145.1 of Candidatus Zixiibacteriota bacterium. Taxonomy (NCBI): domain Bacteria; kingdom Pseudomonadati; phylum Candidatus Zixiibacteriota; species Candidatus Zixiibacteriota bacterium. Next base: position 11,255 of record WJMC01000087.1, read on the forward strand.
TTCGGGCAGAAAAACTACTGGATTCGGTGTCGCTTTCAGGATGGCGGTTACGCTGTTGCGCCGATGCTCAAGGCGGTCCTGACTAATAGCGTAATGGGGCTCAACCAGTCCACGATAAGCGGGGAAATTTTGGGATCCTCAGACGGCACACCTGATCAGACTTATAAGTTTTCCAACCCTCCCGTTTTGGAGGGGCAGGAGATATGGGTTAGAGAAAACACTCCTCCTTCAAAAAAAGAAGAAGAACAGATTAAGGCCGAAGAAGGTGACGACGCTATCGATACAGTCACTGACAATGCCGGCAATCCTTCCAAAATCTGGGTGAGGTGGCATGAGGTCGACAATTTCTATAACTCCGACGGCAGTGCGCGCCATTATATCCTCAATCATATCGAGGGCAAAATCAGATTTGGGGATGGTCGCAAGGGCATGAGACCCCCTTCGGGAACGAATTCGATCGTGGCCCGCCGCTATGCGACCGGCGGTGGTGAGCAGGGCAATGTCGGCAGTAAAAGCCTGACCATCCTTCGTCGGGCAAATCCAAATATAGCCTCGGTTATAAATTTCTTCCCGGCCAGTGGCGGGTCTGATCTGGAGACGGTCTCGGATGCCAAACAGCGCGCGCCACAGATTTTCCGCAACCGTTTCCGGGCGGTCACCCGCGAGGACTACGAATGGCTGGCTCAGAGAGCTTCGTCGCATATAGCACGTACGCATTGTATTGCCAACACACCAGCGGAGGGCGAGGTTACATTGATCGTAATCCCGAAGGAGACTCCCGAACAGCGTGCCCGGGCGGATAAGATCACACCTTCGACACAGCTTTTGAACCTGGTGCGCGATTATCTCGAACCGCGTCGTCTGTTGACAACCAGGCTCCATGTCGAGCGACCATCGTATTTGGAGGTCTCTTTTGAAATCCGTTACCAGGTAACCGCCACCGGTGCTGATCCCGAGCGGATCAAACGCGATCTTGAGCAGAATATCCGGCGTTACCTGCATCCGCTCTATGGAGGCAATGACGGCCGGGGATGGTCGTTCGGAAAAGCCTTGGTCAAGACCGATCTTTATAGAATTGTGGAAGATACCGAGGGCGTCGAATATGTCGACCGCCTTGAAATATATGATGAACAACGTAAACTGTTTATAGACAAAATGAGGGCTCTGCCTAATCAGCTTTTCTATGTTGTCGATGTGAACAGCTTCCAGGTCAGAAGAGAGTATTGATGGTTACCGGACAGGCGACAGCGTCAAAGAAGATGCCGAAACTAATCGGGCATGATCTCGAAAAAGCAGAGAAGATCTGCGCGCTGGAACAGATACCGATCCGTTCGATTGAATTCGAGGAACACCCGGCACGCGAAGGTACGGTCATGCACCAGAATCCCCGGCCGGGTGAGGATGTGCCTGATGGTGGTATTCGTATCGTGGCCGCGTCGAAGAGCTACCTGAATTATCTGCCCAATATCTATCGCATGTATGATGTCCGGCAGGGGAATTTCCTGAAACGCTTTCTGTGGCTTTTCAAGCATCCCGATCTGCCGATTGATCGGATTCTGAACCGGATTCACACTTATTTCGAGCCCTACAACACTCCCTCTGAATTTCTACCATGGCTGGCATCGATACTGGCACTACCTCTCGATGAGAGCTGGGATGAGGCCAAGAAGCGCGAATTGATCGCCAATATCGTGAAGATCTATAAACTGCGCGGTACTCCCCGTGGATTGTCGCTGTACCTCAAAATTTACACCAACAGTGAACCGGAGATTATAGAGAATTACTGGCCCTTTAACGGTTTCCAGGTAGGAGTAGCTTCCACGGTCGGGGTCGATTCGATCATCATCGGCTATATCGAGAAAGCGCATTGCTTCACAGTGAGGATCCCGCGTACCGTCGACGAGACCCCGCTGGAGATGATCCGCCGGATTCATGCCATAGTGCAGGCCGAGAAACCGGCTCATACGAACTATTACATGATCTTTGCCGAACCTGAGGTCGAAGAAGCCGACTTTATGCAGGTCGGAGTGGCTTCCATGATAGGTGTGGAATCATGGGTCGGAGAAACTGATAACAATCTTGATGAAATACAGGAAGGTGAACGAGATGACCGAGGAGAATAAGGAATTTAAGCGTGTATCCTTTTTCCGGGGCTTCTTCGCTTCGGAGGACGATTTCAATCACCTGGTTGACTACGACCTGGAGAAACACAGGCTCCACAACCGGTTGCATCATTCACCGGGGGTGATGTTGAACTTCTCCGGCGAACTGCGGGTGATCGCTCGTGAGAAAGGCGATTTCTCGATCGAGATCGCACCCGGTTACGCAATCGATGGGTTGGGTAATGATATCTTCCTGTGGGAGACTAAGGTTCTGGCGATAGATGTTTCAAAGTATCGCCTGCCTATCGTTGTTTACCTGGTGTTGAAATATTTTGATGAACCGGTCGATTTCATAACCAACAAGGCAAATCCACAATATAAGGGTCACAAACGTATCGCCGAACGTGCCAAGCTCGAGTTTTCAGCCACTCCACCGGAAATCACGGAGGGTATCGAATTAGCACGGGTTCGTCTGGAGGAGGATCTCAAGGATGTCAAAAATCCTGCCGATCCCAGGGCCCCGCAGGCTGGTGAACTGGACTGCCGTTTCGCACCGATCGCCGGTTCGTTCGGTTGGTTTTTGTCACCCGAAATAAAGTCCCGGATTTTTACCGTGTATAACGACATGAAAGTCGTTTTCATGCAACTCAACAAGCTCTATGATTTGAAGTATTCGCTGGAAGCATACCAGGCCGCCCTGACTGCCGAAATGGTTTCGATCGGTGGTAAAATCGATTTCCGCAACGCCTTCGAATTGATCAGGATAATTGTTGATATCGAAAAAGAAATCTCTGCCGAACTGGAGAATACTCCCAATCTCTCGCAACGCAAGGAGGTCGGCGAATACAAGGATAATTTGCAGGCACTTTTGAACCTGACCTCGGCATCGGATATTACATCCGAGGACCTCAATAACCTGATTATCTATCAATCCAAGGCATCCAATTCTCTAAAAAAGCTTCTGGCTCCGAAGGTGGCTGAAATACGATCGGAAATCGAGGGAGAACTGGAGGAATTCAAGGGCGAACGGTTGTCCATGGATGAGATCAAGATCTGGTCGAAGGAATTCCCTGAGGAGCTTATGGTCGATGAGGTGCGTTACAAGCTCGTCGATTGGATCGATATCCTAAATGATCAGTCAGAAAAAGATCACGAGTTCAAGCTGGGCGGGGTCAAAGAAGAGCTTCGCCAGAAACAGAACTTCTTCTTCCCCGATGGTACCCGGATGTCCGATCGGGGGCGATTGCACTGGGAAGGATTTGCGCAGTTCAAGATCAAGAATCTTAAACCGGAGCTCGATATTCTTATGATCCGTCGGATCGACTATGCTTACGGCGGACTTAAAACTGATATCGAAGTCGATGGCGAGAAAGTCGGTGTCTGGGAAATCTCCGGTAATGACCGTAAGTATCGCTGGCGCAATATGCCGTACATAATAAATGGGAAATTCATTACCAAAGAGGAAGTGGTTGTAAAACAGACGGCTATCTCAGCGGAACGTGATGTCAATATGTTCGGTTACTGGTTTTACCAGGCGATCGTATAACAATAATAAAAGGCAGGCAGATGAGACTAAATATTTTTGGAAAATTTTTTAGATTTGGACGAAAGGATGTTCCCAAAATGCCAAAGCGCGACAAGAAGAAATCTCAGGCTACGCGTGTTGTTGACGCGCGCGGCGCCGGACGAGGTAAGACCCGTGTGGTTGGTGTCGGCTCCACGGTGGAGGATCTGCCGGTTGTCGGCTGGCTGGTTATTATAAACGGTGAATTCAAGGGCCAGGATTATCGTCTCGATGATCGCAAGTACACGCTCGGCCCGACCGAAAACGAAGATATCGTCGTGCGTGACGATTATCTTTCTTCGCCCCATTGCGCCATCCGTTATGAAAACGGCAGTTTCTATATCAACGATCTCGGCTCTAAAAACAAGACCTATGTCAACGGCGAGGTACAGACCGAGTGGGAACTGATCGACAATGACCATATCAAGATCGGCAAGACCGAGATGATCTTCAAATGTCTCTAAGCAGGAGGGGGGATATGCATAAAGACTTCAGGCCCGTTTGGATTCTGCTTTTCTTATTGTTATTTTGCGCGCAGGCTTCCGCGATTAAAGTAGAGACCCAGCCGCGCATCAAACTACCTTCGGGTACCGGCGATACGGAGGTCTCCAATGTCAAGGCGATCTATGTCGGTCCCAAGGGAGAGATCTTTATCGGTTCGGCCCGCAACAACCGGGTCAAGGTCTATTCCTCCAACGGCCAGTACCTGCGCACCATCCCGTCCTCGGGCGACGATAATATCGACGTGCCCCAGGATATCGATATCGGCGTCGATGGCTCGATCTATGTCGTCGACCGTGACCGCGATGAGCTCAGTAAGTTCGATGAAAACGGTTTACGAATGGGTACTCTGGGCGGTGAAAAAGCATTTGATCGGCCGATGTCGGTCTCGGTGGCGCGCGATGGCAGGGTGTATGTGGCCGATAAAGACAAGGAATCGGTACAGATATTCAATCCCTCCGGGCAGAAACTGGGAAGTCTGCAGGGAGCCGGTTTCGATGAGCCGATTGCGGTCGATGTAGACCACCAGGGCAGAGTCTTTGTGCTCGATAAAAAACGCAAGTCGGTACAGGTCTTCAATTCTGACAATGAATTCCTCAAAGAAATCCGGATTGCCTACGCAGGTAAGGAAATCGACGAACCTGTCGATTTGTGTGTCAACCAGCATGGCGAGGTGCTGGTCCTCGACGAGGACGAGAAAGTGTTTTATTTTATGGCCGACTATGAGACCTCGGAATGGTCACGGCCGTATGGCGGAATGTTCGATAAGCCGATCTCAATCGATGTTGTTGGAAGAGATATCGTCTATGTCCTCGACAACAAGGACGAGATAATTTGGAAATTTAAGCTCTCCGAATTGCCTTCTCTGGTCAAAGAAAAGACAGTCAAGGAATCGATAGTCAAGAAAGCTGTGATCTCGACCAACATCGATGCTGAAGCCAATGTCTATGTCAACCGTTTGCTTCCCGATGATGACATGGTTGTCCTGTCGGTATTTGAAAACAATCGCAATATCGCCACAGGTTTGATCGCTGAAAACTTTACAAGGGTGGAAGTCGATGGTGAAGCGCTCGATGTGAAATCAGCGGAGGCATTGTTCTCTTCCGGTGAGATCGATTTTATCTTCATTCTTGGAACCGCTGAGCTTCGTGCTAACGAGCTGAGTGAAGTACGTGAAAAAATCACGACGGAGTTTTTAAGCAAGCTGGATGAGTCCCGTCACCGCGTGGCGTTTTTTACCTGTGCCGGTGATGTTGAGATGGCCTTGCCGTTGGAAAAATCTTTCTCAAAACAGAAATCAGCAGTAGAAAAGCTGGAGTTTGATGGCGATAAAGTGGTGCTCTATGATGGTATCTTGAGCGCATTATCGTACTACGATTCACTTCAAAGCGATACATATCCAATCTTCATAGTGTTCACTAACTCTGACGATAAATCCAGCCGCAACAGCTTTAATACACTCGAAAAGTACAAACGCTCGCATGGCCTTCCTCAGGTCTATACGCTGGTCTATGACGACAAAAAAGATCCTCAGATGCTTGAGGATCTCAAGAAGATCGCTGATTTTTCGGGCGGTTTCCTCTACTCTGCGGACAAGCGTGACATGATCTATTTTCTCTTCCGGCGGGCTGTCGCGCTCATCCGCGGTCAATACTGGCTGGCCTTAAACAACCTGCCCACGGAGGGTGAACTCACTGTCGATGTCGATGTCGATCTGGATGGAAACGTCCTGACAGAAACTCATCCGTATTCTGAACCGAGTGGTGAAGAAGTTGATATCAAGGGGAAATCGTTTTTTGAAAAATATGGCCTGATCCTTTTGATTATACTGCTGGTGATTATCCTGTTAATCATCATCATTATCATATTGAAGAAAGCTTCTGAGAAATCAAAGGCACCGATAGGCGAGGCACGGCTGGAAGTCAAGTCGGGCAGTGCATCCCAGAAAGAATACCGCCTGCGCAAAGGGGTTAATAAGATCGGATCCGCAAACGACAACGATATCGTCCTTCAGGTAGAGGGAATCTCTGGCCATCATGCAATAATCGAGTTTGCCGGCGGTAAATATACGCTTGTCGATTCCGATTCTACTAACGGGACCTATGTGAATCGTAATCGAATCGACCGGCGGATTTTGATCAACAATGATGTGATCAGTATTGCTTCTGTGGTTGATTTCGTGTTTAAAACCGGATAGGTGTGTGTAATTGCAGATTATTGTCGAGTTCATCTCCGGTGAAAACGTCGGCAGTCGCAAGAGGTTTTCCGGAGATTCGGTGCTGGTGGGAAGATCGGGAAATTGCGATCTGGTGCTTGATTCCGATGTCGTCTCTTACCAGCACTGCCGTATAAATATCAAAGGTGACGGGCTGTTTTTGACCGATCTGGGATCATCCAACGGCACTTATGTCAATGAATCTCCCCATGATAAGGGCTATATTGCCTTCGGTGACCTGGTTCGTTTCGGAGAAGGCGGTCCCGAGGTCAAGATTACCTATACCGATGAATCCGCGCAACCTGGCAAGCGTGCCAAAACCGAGATGGTTCAGCATGCTGACACAGTGCTTGTCCTGGAAGTCTCCGGGGATAAAACTTATCGTTATCCGCCCGGCAAGATAATTGTCGGAAGGGAAGTCGATTGCGACCTTCCCCTGGATCACCTGATGGTTTCCCGCGCTCATGCCGAAATCAATTTCCGTCCGCCCGAGCTGACTGTCCGTGACCTCAACTCCACCAATGGTACTTTCATCAATGGTAAAAAGATTGACAGCGCGCGTCTTACTGCCGGCGATGAAATCGTCTTCGGAGATAATGGTCCCGAAGTAACAGTCGATTTTGGAGGTGACGGCGCGGTTAGTATTAAAAAGAGCGGTCGCAAACTGGCTCTGGTCGCAGTCTTCGTGATTATCGCTTTGATAGTGGCAGGAGGATATTTTGCGCTTTACCGGCCCTACACGGAAAAGCAGGAGGTCGAGAAGAAATCTCTCAATGAATATGTCGCCTGGAGGCTGAAAGATCTTTCTGCCCAGATGGGCGATCCGCAGGACGAGATCCCCTTGATTTTTGTCGAAAGTGTAGCCGGTTATGTCGAAAAATTCACAGGCAATCTGCGCAACTGGTTTTCGCGCTCAATGGAACGTGCCCGGCCACAGCTCGGTATGGTCCGCAGGCTCCTGCGCGGTGCAGGTCTGCCAGAGCATTTCGCCTGGCTGGCGTTTGTCGAATCCGGTTATGATACGACGGTTACCTCCCATGCCGGCGCGCGTGGTTTGTGGCAGTTTATGCCCGCAACCGCGAGACAATTTGGTTTAAGAGTGGATGGGTCAGTCGATGAACGTATCTACCCTAAAAAATCGACACAAGCCGCTTGTAAATATATTAAACAGTTGTATAATTTGTATAACTCGTATATGCTGGCTATGGCCTCGTACAATACCGGGGAAGGCAGGGTAGCCCGTGCATTGCGCAGAATCGATGTGATCGGTGAAAATCGTTTCTGGTACCTGGTTAAAAGCGATATGCTTCACAACGAGACCATGGGGTATGTACCCAAGATCATGGCGGTGATGATTATCGCCACTGATCCCGAGAGGTTCGGCTTCGAGAACGAGGATAGCGAACGATGAGCCTGCGCAAGATAATCGACAACCAGTACGAAATCCTGAGGCGGATAAAAACCGGCGGTTTCGGCACGATCTATTACGGCTGGGATATTACGCTCGATCGACCTGTGGCTATCAAGGAGGTAGCACAGTCGCTTTTGGGTGATAAGCAGTACATGGATATGTTTGTCGATGAAGCGCTCAACACGGCCCGCTTGAACCATCCTAATATAGTCCAGATTTACAGCCTGCGCAGGACATCCGAGAACAACCTGTATATTATCATGCAGTTCGTCGAGGGTATTGACCTGCGTGACCTGATCGAATACTTCATTGAACGTGATGGCCGGGTGCCGGAGAACCTGGCTGTGTTTATTATTGGCGAGATCTGCAAGGCACTCGAGTACGCCCATAACCTCAAAGACCGCAGGACCGGTCAGTCCCTGAATATCGTGCACCGCGACATATCACCATCAAATATAATGCTGTCAGTCGAGGGCGCCGTCAATTTGATTGATTTCGGGATTGCCAAAGCGCGTCATCGGGTGGCCCAGAAAACCCAGACCGGATTTGTCAAGGGCAAGGTGGCATATCTTTCGCCTGAGCAACTGGAGGGCAGGGATGCTACCCGCCAGAGCGATATCTTCTCTCTGGGTACGGTTTTTTATGAACTTTTGACCGGATGCCAGGCGTTTGTGGGAGACTCCGATTTTTCGATCATGAAGAATATCATGTCAGGAAGGATCGATTTCAGCAGGTTAAATGATCAGGACCTCACCCCTGATTTACGCGAGATCGTCAAGAAGTCATTAGCGCGTGACACCGCAGATCGTTATAAAACTGCAAACGAGATGTATGTCGATTTATATGAACTGACCCGCAAGCATTATCCGGGTGAACCGATGTCCGACCTGTCAAGGCTCGTGCATGAAATTCATATCGGCGAGGACACTGTACCGGGAAGCGAACCCTCTCTTCCGCAGCCTGAGGACGAGAAGTCGGATCAGCAGAATATCAAGACACAGGTTCTCTCGGCCGGGGACAATCCGTTCGCCGAGATATCCGAGCCAGAGCAAAAACCAAAACCGGAACCAAAACCAAAACCGGAGCCTGAAGCTTCTGAGAGCGATCATCCCAAACAGAAGCCATCAGAAACACCTTCGCAACCCGGACCGGGCGAGGAAGCTAAAACACAGATTTTTAATTCCGAAGAGGCTCGCACAGTCGTTCACGACACCTCCAGCGCTGAAGCGCGCACAGTTATTCACGACACCTCACAAGCAGGAGCCAGATCCGGCCGCGGAGGGTTTAATTTCAATTCGATTGCCGCCAATTTTAAACGTATCGACAGCCGGGTCTGGATATATGCGGGCGGATCGCTGGGAGTCTTGATTTTAATCCTGATTTTAGCGCTGTTGCTTCGGGGGGGCGGTGAAAGCGGACCTGTGGGAGATTATCGTGTCTGGATCAACAGCGCGCCCGAAGGTGCCGAGGTCTATTTGAATGATGAACTCTATGGTAAGACACCGCTTCAACTGGTCGAACTCGAGGATGGCGAGTATGATCTGCGTCTTCTCCATCCGGAGGCAGATCCGATTGATACGCAATTTGTACTGACTGAAGGTTCAGAGGTGACTTTTCCAAATTTTGTCCTCACGAGAGAAGTCTATGTCAATTCGATTCCACAGGGGGCAGAAGTTTATGTCAATTCCAGAGAAACCGATCTGATCACTCCAGCGCTTGTCGATGTGCCGATTATGGACAGCGTTAACATCAGGCTCGAGCATGAAAACAGTAAATATCCGGTCAAGCTTGCCGGTTTTGAGATCGAAAGCGGTGAATTTCAGGCGGATGATGACTATATATGGGAAAAGCAGTTTAACGAAGATGATGAACGCTGGGAACTGACCGGGCGATTCTTAAAAGAGATCACGATTTCATCCAAACCACAGGGCGCGGATGTCTTGATAGATGGGCGCGAAACCCCGATTGGACAAACACCGGGCAAGATGATGATCCCGTTCGGATCGTCAAAACTGACCCTGGTAAAAGCAGGTTTTGAAACCAAGGTCAGAACCGTCAACATCGCTTCGGATTTTAAGGGCTCATTGTTTTACGAGATGTTTCGCCAGGTAAAAATCAGCGCGGTTGATAAGAGTGATCCCGATGGTCCCGATCTGAAAGCGACTGTCTACAAGATCGAAAGCGAAGGCAAGGTCTCACAGGTCAATGAGAAAACACCCTCTCAGATGCTTCTTTCCGGGGTCGAGCACAGGATCTACCTGGCTAAAGACGGCTACCGTGATACGAGCCTGATTATCGGGGTCAACCAGAATGAGCTGGTGGCGAAGATGACTTCCAAAAGCGAAACTCAAGCGTCCGATCAACCAGTTGTCAGAAAACCAGAGGAAGATAAGGACAAGGCGCAATTACTGTTTATCTTTACCGATAGAAAAAGCAAGGAGCCCCTTGAAGGTGTCGATGTCGTGGCGGAAGAAAAGGATACTCGCGAACGGATTTTGCTGGGTAGTACTAATTCGGAGGGACGTCTCGAAGTCAGGCTGGCGGAAGGTAAATACAAGTTTATCGCCAACAAAGACGGCTACCGCGAATGGGATGATGGTGAAAAAATCAGTAAAGGGAAAAATTATAAATACAAAAAGAAGCTGAGAAGAGATTAATGCCGAAGATAATTTTGCAAAAAGACGGCAGTATAGTCAACACTTTTGATTTTCCCGGTCGCGAGGAAATCAGTGTCGGGAGCTCATCCGGTTGTGATGTCCCGATAGAAGATCCCGCTCTGGCATCGGAGCAGGCCAAAATAATATTGCGAAAGGATGGTTTCTACCTCCAGCTCGTGACCCATATACCAGCGGTCTTTGTGACTGGCGAAAGAGTCGAGGGGGAGGTTAAGCTCGAGGATGGCGATACGATCAATATCGAGGAATACGATCTGGTCCTCAATGTCCTTGATGATGAGCTGGAGAAGATCGCTGACGCAGAACCCCGCCAGGAAAAACCGGTAGAAACAGAAGAACAAGAAAAGACGGAAGATTCCCAAAAGTCTGATGAAGAGATTTCGATTGAAAAAGATGAATTGAAACCTGATAAGTTAGAAGAAAAACCGGCAGAAGATCAAGTTGAATCCTCAACTGAGAAAGTCCCTGAAACAGGACCTGAGGAAACAGCCGAAGTTAAACAGGATGAGGATGGGCCGGATGTCCCGGATGAGAAAGTACGGGTTGAGAAAACCGAGGAGTATCATACTCCGGAAGAGCCGGCGAAAAGCGAGGATGAGCCAGATAAAGTAGAAAAAGCGGTCGATAAAGCTATTGAAAAGGAAGAACCGCGCAAACCGACTCTTGAACCACGCAAACCGACGATCGCTCCGCAAAAACAGGAACAGCCGATCGAGTCGGCAGAAAAAGTATCTGATGCGCCTGCTGAATCCGCTCACAAGACCAAGGTGCTGGATGCCGGGGATACCCCCGATGAGTCTGCTCATAAGAAACCTGAACCACAGCCTTTGAAACCTGATGAGGAAGATATGTGGCTGGTGGTGATCTCCGGACCATTACAGGATCACAGGTTCAAGCTGATTAAGGGGCCTAACAGAATTGGCCGAGACCGCCAGAAAAATGATATAATCGTCCGCCTTGACCGCAAGGGTGAAGTTGACACCTCGATCTCGCGAGAACACGCGGTTGTCGACTACACGGATGGAGTTTTCTACCTGAGCGATACAAAAAGCCAGATGCGTACTAAACTCAACGATCGTACGATCTCCACCGATGAGGTCCTTCCACTCAAGGAGGGCGACCTGATCGAGATATCCTCGGTGCGCGAGAGCACAGTATTCAAATTGGTGTCCGAGAAAAACATCGATGCTCCGGTAGCAAAGATAAAAATTGACGCGATTTCACCGGAGAAGTTACAGCGGTATCTGCCGTATATACTTGTCGGCGTGGGATTGCTGGTGATAATATTGATATTAATTTTGATTCTAAAGTGATATTGCCGTGAAAATTGAATTTACCGCATTGACCGATGTCGGTCGGGTCAGGGAACTGAACGAAGATAATTTCAGGCTTTTGCCGGAAAATGATCTGGCAGTTGTTTGCGATGGAATGGGTGGGCATGCGGCCGGGGAAGTTGCTTCCGAGCTGGCAGTTGAGACAATTGGAGATGTGATCGCGGATTCATCTCAGTTGACTGATCCCCCGGATTCTCTGAAACTCGATAAAGGATTTTCGAAGTCCGGCCGTAAGATGGTGCACGCGATTCGCCTGGCCAGTCGCAGAATTTATCTCAAGTCTGTGCGCAATGAGGAGATGCGGGGGATGGGTACCACGGTTGTCACCACTCTATTCGAGAACGATAGCGTGATTATCTGTCATGTCGGAGACAGCAGGGTATACAGGTTCCGCAACGGCAATCTCGAACAACTCACCATGGATCATTCCTGGGTCAATGAACTGATCAACTCGAAACAATTAACTGAAGAAGAATCCAAGAGTTTTGTGTCCAAGAACGTGATCACCCGCGCGCTGGGGACAAGAGAAGATGTCAAGGTGGATATTCGTCAGGACAATACCTGCGATGGAGATATCTACCTGCTCTGTTCTGATGGTTTATGCGGATTCGTTTCCGATGGAGATATTCTCGCGGTCATGTCAGACAACGGTCTCTCATTGGATCAGATGGCGCAAAAGCTTGTTGACATGGCCAACCAGGCGGGAGGTGAGGACAATATTACAGTTGCCCTGGCGAGGATTACTGATCATGTTAACTGTGATGAAATCGACAAAAACTTCTCCCGCCAGACGGTCGATGTCGAATCTGATGCTGAACTGGAACATGAAAACGACGTCATTAAGAAGCTTTTCGATTCCAATCGATCTTCAGGAGAGCAAGTGACCGCGCGTGTGGATACAAGGCCTCTTAAGGTCCCGTCGAGAAGACGTTTTCGGTTTGGATGGCTTTTACTCGTCTTGATTCTGATTGCCGGTGGGGTGGGTGCATGGGCTTACCTGAATGATTACAGGGACTTTCAATATACTGTCGATGGGTGGATAGATGATGTCCGGCAGGTGATTTCCGGTCAAGAGGAACAAAAACCTGCACCTTCCGAAATTGTCGATGTGCCCCGCGGGACCGCCTACCTCAGGATCGGGGACTTTCCGGATTCACTTCTGGGGTTAATCCTGTACGTCGATATGGTTCCACAGGGGTCGGTAAGACAGTATTTGAGTGAACGTCTGGGTCTCGATCCGGGAATGCATACACTTCAACTCAAAGACGGGAATGACTCGCTTTATGCCAGCCTGAGGCAGGTTTTCGACAGCGGACAGGTCTTTCTCGACTACTCTGATTTTAATTTTGTGCAACAAAAAAGCCCGCCTGAATTCGTGGAATAGACGGGCTTAAAATCAATCTGTAAACAGCTATTTTTTCGCGCCTTTTTTCCCCTTGGGAGCTTTATCTTCTTTTTTCTCGGCGATGCGGGCCTGTTTACCGGTCAGGTTGCGCAGATAGTACAATTTGGCACGGCGCACTCTTCCGCGACGGGTCCGCTCAATTTTGGTCACGTTGGGTGAATGAAGCGGGAACACTCTTTCGACCGCAACACCCGAGGAAACCTTGCGAACAGTGAATGATTCATTTAATCCGCTGCCACGCTTTTTGATAACCGTTCCCTGGAATATCTGGATTCTTTCCTTGTCGCCCTCTTTGATACGCACATGAACTTTAACCGTATCGCCGGGGGAGAACCGGGAGACTTTCGGTTTTTTATATTCACTCTCTATCTTCGACAATAAATCCATAGCAGACCTCCAACAGTATATTAGAAATTGTTTTCTTCCTGTTTTATTTCGTCTAATAATTTCTCATCTTCAGCGTTCAACTCGACCTTTTCCAGAATCTCGGGTCGCTGTAACAATGTCTTTCTCAAAGCCTCTTTGCGCCTGAATACCCGGATCTTTTCATGATGACCGGAAACCAGCACCTCCGGAACTTTCAGGTCGCGGTAAACCTGGGGCTGGGTGTAGACCGGGTAACCCAGTATATCCCAGCTGTAAGAGTCATCTTCGGCCGCCTCGAGTTTGCCCATATAGCCCGGCTTCAATCGGCTGACCGCCTCGGTTATCACCAGGGCCGCAACCTCCCCGCCGGAGAGGACATAATCGCCGATAGAAACTTCCTCTATCGGGTAGAGCTTCTTGAGACGTTCATCGACTCCCTTATATCTTCCGCAGATTATAATCAAAAATTCTTCCCGCGCCAGCTTTTCCGCAAATTTTTGGTCAAATTTTTTTCCTGAAGCTGATGTCAGCATAATCCTGGCCCGATTCTTATCTCCTGTTTTTAGCAGTTGACTTAAAGCCATATCGATCGGTTCCGGTTTCATGACCATTCCGGCGCCACCTCCGAACGGGGTGTCATCGACCGTTTTATGCTTGTCGGTTGCGAAGTCGCGGATGTCGATCGTGTCGATTTCTATGATTCCAGCCTCACGTGCCTTGCCCAGAAGGCTGGCCTTGACCGCGTTTTCGATGATCTCCGGAAAAATGGTCAGGATTTCGAATTTCATTCAGCTTCAAATTCCATTCCGGGAAGAAGGACTACCTCCATTCGATCGTTTTCAATATCGACTTTTTTTATTGTCTCGCTGATGAACGGGATCAACATCCGGCCTTTATCGGATTTGACGACTATTATATCGCCGGCGGGATACTCCCAGACATCGCTGATTTTACCGATTTTTTCAGCCCCAGCATCGAACACCTCCAGACCGACTAATTGAAAATGATAGTAATTTCCCTCTGGAAGTTCGAACGTTTCGCTGGCGTCGATCTGCAAATAAGTGTTTCTGAGCCTGGCGGCTTCTTCTCTGTCGGAAATCTCCTTAAATTTAATCAGGACCCGACCGGAGTGCGGTCTGACCGCTTCGACGGTCAGGTCCAGATCTATTCTGGGGCCCGAAATATTAACTTTGCCAAGTTGCTTGAATCTCTGGGTGAAACGGGTCAGTGGTTGTGCTACCACCTCCCCTTTTACGCCCCAGGATTTATTTATCAGCGCTATGGCAACCTTTTCTTCGGGCACGGCACTATTCTAATATTTCCAGAACGGCACGCTGGCCTTTTTTGGCGCTGATTGCCGCGATCAGTGTCCTGATAGATTTGGCGGTCTGGCCTTTTTTACCAATAACTTTGCCCAGGTCCCCGGGACCTACTCTGAGTTCGTAAACAGTAGTCTTGGAGCCCTGAACCTCAGTCAGGCGAACCTCATCAGGCTGGTCAACCAGATGCTTTACGATGGTTTCAATGAACTCTTTCACAGTACACTCCCTTGCAATGAGTGGGAAGATTGGTTCTACTCCTCTTTAGCCTCTTCAGTTTCGGCTGATTTTCCTTCTTCAGCTTTAGCTTCAGCTTCTTCTTCGGATGCACTGGCTTTCTTGGCACGCCTGGTTCTCTTCTTGCGTTCCTCAATGGTGTCCTTGACCTGGATATCATCACCGGATTCTCCAGCTTTGATCTTTTCCCATTTGTCCAGCACATTAATTTTTTTAAACAGAGTCGCAACCGTCTCTGTCATCTGAGCACCGTTTTGGAGCCATTTGAATACCTTGTCTTCCTGAACCACCACTTTGGCAGGTTTTTCAATCGGATTGTAATAACCAAGAATCTCAATAAACCGTCCATCACGCGGAGACCTGCTGTCAGCGGCAACAAAACGATAAAACGGCCTCTTCTTCGCTCCCATTCTCCTCAAGCGTATGCGTACAGCCAAAAAACAACCTCCTTAAATAGATTAAAACAATCCCTTAGCAAAATCTTTCATCTGCCCGCGGGAAAACTTTTTTATCATTTTTTGCATCATATTGAACTGTTTCATCAAGCGGTTCACATCAACCACGCTGTTGCCGGACCCCTCGGCTATCCGCTTGCGACGGGAACCATCGAGGATATCGGGTTTACGGCGCTCTTCAGGTGTCATCGACTGGATGATGGCCTCGACCCGTTTCATGGCGGAATCATCGACGTTGATCCCTTTCAGGGCATTGCCGACACCTGGAAGCATACCGACCAGAGATTCCAGTGGCCCCATCTTTTTCAACTGCTGTAACTGGTTATAAAAATCTTCGAGTGTAAATGTTTCCTTGCGAAGCTTTTTTTCCAGCTTTTCTGCCTCTTTGGCGTCCATTGTCGCCTGGGCTTTTTCAACCAGCGTGATGACATCGCCCATTCCCAGAATACGCGAAGCCATGCGGTCGGGATGAAAGACCTCCAGGTCGCTCAGTTTCTCGCCCACACCGACCATTTTTATCGGCTTACCGGTGACCTGCTTGATCGACAGGGCGGCACCGCCACGGGCATCGCCATCCATCTTAGTCAAAAGCACACCGCTCAGATCGAGTCGGCTGTTGAATTCGCTGGCGATATTGACTGCATCCTGCCCGGTCATGGCATCAGCAATCAAAAGCACCTCATCGGGATCGATTTCTTGTTTTATGTTCTCGAGTTCCTCCATCAGGGCATCGTCAATATGCAACCTTCCGGCAGTATCGACGATCAGGACATCATGGTTGTTATCCCGGGCGGCCTTCAGCGCCTTTTTGGCCATCTCAGGAGGCTTGACATCTTCGTGAAACACGGGAATCTCGATCGATTTTCCGAGAGTTTTGAGCTGATCGACAGCGGCCGGCCGGTAAACATCAGCGGCCACTAAAAGCGGTGACTTGTTTTTCTGGCGAAAATGCAGTGCCAGTTTACCACACATAGTCGTTTTACCGGAACCCTGCAAGCCTACCAGCACGATCACTGTGGGGGGCGCGGAAGATATCCTGATCGGATCCGACTCACCCCCGAGTATCTCGACCAGCTTGTCGTGCACGATCTTGATGATCTGTTGGCCGGGTGAAATCGATTGCAGTACTTCTGCGCCGAGCGCTTCTTCGGTCACGGATTTTACGAATTTTTTGACAACCCGGAAATTGACATCGGCTTCCAGAAGCGCCAAACGGACTTCTTTCAAGGCGTCCTTGACATTCTTTTCGTTCAGCTTGCCATGGCCGCGAAGTTTTTTAAAGACCGATTCTAATTTGTCACTCAACTCATTGAACATAAAAAAATATCCTTCAAGACAAACCAGAAATATATTACATATTTTCGGTTTGGCAAGCGATTTTTAATATAATGCGGGGAGCGTTTAATTAGTTTTCGGCTTTGAGCGCCTTGATCTTACGTGTAAAATCCGCATAATCGCCCGATTTGTAGAAGGCCGATCCTGCTACCAGTACATCGGCACCGGCTTCTATCACCCGGGGCGCTGTTTTCAATCCGATACCGCCGTCGACCTGGATTTCAATCGACAGATTGTGAGAATCGATATATTCACGAGCCTGGCGGATTTTGGGAACTACATCGCGCTTAAACTTCTGACCTGCAAAACCGGGATGAACCGTCATGATCAAAAGCAGGTCACAGTATTGAAGCGGTTCGAATACCGCCTCAAATGCGGTGTGGGGATTGATCGAAAGCCCGGCTTTTTTGCCCAGCGACCGGATTTTCTTCAAAAGCGGGATTGTATCCATTTCAATTTCATAATGGATCGTGATCAGGTCGCTACCCGCTTCTGCGTAGATTTCGAGATATTTATCAGGATTGGAAATCATCAGGTGTGAATCCAAAAACAGGTCGGTTCTGGAGTCGACATACTTGATGATATCCGGTCCGAAGCTGATATTGGGCACCATGTGCCCGTCCATGATATCCAGGTGAATCCAGTCGCAACCGGATTTTTCAGTCAGCCTGATCTCATCTTCGAGATGGCCGAAATCGGCCGCCAGTATCGAGGGTGACAATTTGATCATCATTCTCCCGAGGGTACCACCACCAGAATCTGTGCCGAATCAAAGCGGACACGAGTTCCGGGTGGAGGATTCTGATAAGTTACGATTTTGGGTAACAGAAGCGGGTTGGTGACATATTCGATACGCGGTTCATTGAAACCCAGGCTGTCGAGCATCTCCCGCGCCTCCGCCAGGGGTTTGCCCAGGAGTTTGGGTATATAACCCTCTTCTTCAGTCGTTCCTCGATTTATATACAGATCAACTCCCGAGCCTTTTGGCACCAGTGCGCCGGCCGGGGGTATAGTGTAAGAGATTACATCCCGGGCCAGGGTGTCAGTTTCAGTCCAGTAGTAGTTCTTAACTTTGAGACCGTTTTCAGGCAACTTCAGTTCCGCCTGGCGAATCGAGAAACGGCTCAGGTCCGGGACCTCACTCATAGATACCCCGGAGGAGACTATCACCTTGACTTCACGATTTTCCTTGATCATCGTGCCGGCTTTGGGCACCTGCGAAAGCACCGTTCCTTCCGGGATGTTGGGTGAGGGTTGTTCGCCCCGGATCACCACCTGGAATTCATAAGCTTCCGCCAGACGCAGGGCTTCATCGTACGATTTGTTCAGCAGGTTGGGAAGTGGAAACTCGGTGCCGTGGCGGGTATATACCGGCATGAACACGTGGTCGAAAAGCAGGAACATGACCATGAAAAAAGCCAGAAAGACCGCTCCATACTTGATGATTGTCCAGAGCGGTTTGAGCTTCTGCAGCTTATCTGATAATTCTAAGTCCATAACCTCATTGCTACTCCAAAAATGTTATACAGCCAATAAATGCAGGGAGTCCAAATTTTCAACAATAAACTGAGAATTAGATTGTCTCAGAGCAGTTCAAATGGATCGAACCGTCTGCCATCCTCGAGACGGAACATATTTTTGCGATGAATCGTGAAGCCCATGATCTCCTCTGTATTGAAACCGTAGCCGAATTCGAGAACTTCCTGAACCTTGACGAAACCAAGGTCGGCCATGGCGGTTTCTAATGTTAACAGGGTACTGGCTTCAGAAATTTTCTCGGCTTTAAGGTCGATAATTCCCCGGCGAATGTCTAATTCCTGCTGGCCGCTTTTAGTCTCACGCTGAATAGTAATTACGTCAGCGGTCAGGATCCGATCGGTTTTAAGAAGCAATTCATCAACAGGACGATCGACCTTGATCTGGTAGACTGCCAGGTTCAACTGTGAAGACAACGATGTCGCTTTGCCAAAGACGGTCTTACTCTCATAGAGCTGAAAATCAGGTGGGAATTTTCGGGACAATTTTTCGAGCATATAGTTCTGGGCCGGGACTTCAAGCTGGATATCCAGGTATTCAGCTTCGGAGGTAAATCCAAGCGCCAGCGGGGGACCATAACTCAGCTTCGGATGGGGTTTATGGCCCTGGGAATATGCAAGGGGCAGGTTGGCGCGCCGGAGTGCTCGTTCAATCGCGCGCATATTGTCGAGATGTGACAAAAACCTCGAGGGGCCGCTTCGCCCCCAGCGTATCCTGAGCCTGCTCTGCGGGACGGTTTTATCGGCCTGTGGCTTGAGGGCTTTGGGAGCCCGCCCGTAGCTGATACCGGAAGCTGAGGAGGCGTTCTCTGCTGATACTTTTTCCCCGCTTTGATTGTTATCGCGGTCGAGCGAGGTTACAACATCTGTCAAACCCCGCGAAACAGTCAGTTGTTTTATCAATGTCTCTTTGGATAAGCCTTTTTCGATATGATCCCAGGGCAGAGGTTGTGAAGTCGATTTCGCATTGAGATACATACACGGGTCAATCTGCTCATCTTCAAAAGCTTTCTGCCAGGTCTCGAATTGAAATGACTCGCTCCAGCCATCCATTTTCGCTCCCATACGGTAGGCCCGCAGGATAACTTTTCCGAGCCGTCGGTCACCCCGTCCCAGGACTCCCTCGAGCCAGGTGATATGAGGATCGTGAAATTTAAGGTTTACGTTTCTTCCGCGGATGGTCTTCTTCAACAGCCTCTGCTTCTCATAGATCTCGTCGATCTCGGCCTGCCGTTCCCACTGCCAGGGAGTATGTGGTTTGGGACAGAAGGGGGATAGGGTGACATTGATGTTGCGTCGACCTTTGAATTTTCGGGAGATACGTGAGAGCTTGTTGAGCAGGTCGGTAATAGCCGTCAGGTCTTCATCGGTTTCAGTTGGCAGTCCAATCATGAAGTACAGCTTGATCGTCATCCAGCCTTTGTTGAAAGCTTCCGTCAAGACGTCGACCAAAACTTCTTCTCTCAGCGGTTTATTGATCACTTTGCGTAAACGATCGGTACCTGCTTCAGGCGCGAACGTCAGCCCGGTCTTGCGATTAGAAGTGACAAGTTCGGCCAGTTCTAACGACATACTCGAGATGCGCAAAGATGGTAGCGAGATAGTAATGCGATTCTTTTTGAGCCGTTTGGCAAGTCGTGCCACAAGCGTTTCTATATCGCGGTAGTCTCCCGACGATAGTGATAGCAGAGTGACCTCGTTGTAACCGCTGTTGGCAAGATTAACTTCGACCTGTCGTACGATGTCATCGACTTTACGCCTGCGGGCCGGTCGATATATAACCGTGGCCTGGCAAAACCTGCAGGCATGACCGCATCCGCGCATGATTTCTACTGCCAGGCGGTCATGGGCGACTTCGACCGCGGGGACCAGGGGAGTGGCGGGATAAAAATCGTCCTTTAACTTTTCGACAGTACGAGCTTTGATTTTCGCAGGTGCTCCCTGCCTGATAACTTCCAGCCCGGCAAATTTACCGTCCTGGTCATAGTGTGCTGAATAGTACGAAGGGACGTAAACACCTTCGATTTGTGATAATTCGAAGAGTTTCTCTGATCTGTTTTTGTCACGGTTTGTTTTCAGACAATCGATGATTTCCGTAATCGCTTCTTCGGCATCACCGAGGAAAAAGAAATCGGCGAAGTCGGCCATCGGCTCCGGATTAAAGGCGCATCCACCACCGATCACAACCAGCGGATCGTTCTCATTTCGTTCAGGCGAGGTCAGAGGAATACCAGCCAGGTCAAGCATGGCGAGTATATTAGTTAAAGTCAATTCGGTAGCGGCGTTAAATCCGAGCAGATCAAACTCTTTAACAGGACGCTTGGATTCGAGCGAAAAAAGCGGTATATGCTTTTCGGTCATCAGCTCAAAAACATCCTCGGTCACCGCAAAAACCCTCTCGGCTTGCCCGTTGGGTCTGCTGTTGATTATATGGTATAGAATCGATAAACCGAGATTCGACATCCCCAGGTCATACAAATCCGGATATGCCAGCGCGACCGAGATTTTATCATCACCGTTCGGCTCGACTGCGCCCAATTCGTTGCCTATAAGCCTTCCCGGCTTGAGTATATACGGGAGAAGCTCTGTGTCTATGCGTGTTTTGAGGTTTTCCAATGTATTATATAATAAAAGAAAACCAAGAGTTTACCCCTTGGTTTTAAAAATTAAATCTGACTCGTTCAGTCTAAGCAAAAACCTCTTTTTCATTGCATTTGCAGAGACCGATGTTTTCATGTTTGAACTTATAGCCTTTGCCGTCGGGTCGCTCGACCGATTTCACGATCATAATGTTTTCAACTTCCGACTCGCAAACGGAACAAAACTTGGCCCGTTGCTTTTTCTTCTTGGCTTTATCTGCAAAGGTCTGTTTCTTTGCCATAATAATCCTCCTTAATTCGCTCTTTTATATAATCATTTTCGGATGATTGTCAATAGTTTTTAATCACGACCCGTCACCGGTTGATTTTGTGATCAATTCGATCTGGTGCCGAATTGTAATAATTATTAATCTTCAGCAATAGAATACATCAACCCGCTCAGCCAGAAATCGGTTTTTGAGCTGTCCGGATCAGCCAGGGTTTCATAATCATAAACCTCCACGCCGGCGTAGAAAAACGGTTTGTCGAGCGGATTGGAGGAAATTCTCCAGCTCGCGCGATAGGTGTTGTTAGATCCTGAAAGTTTGTTCATTTCGATACGCTCGGGCGTGCCGTCCTCGTTGATTGTAAGGAAAGCGATATCATCGGGACCGCCGGTATAAGTGACTGATATCAGGTCGCGTTCATTGAATTCAACAAATTCCGAAAGCAGGATAACATCCTGATCAGCGATGATCTCACCTTTTTCCTGCGAAGTCCAGCTAAGGATCGGAAACGGCCGTACCAGATCGAAGCGCCTTGTTGTGCCCCAGAACAGCCAACCGCGATAGGTTCCGCCAGAGGAACCGAGCTGGAGCAGGTAATGGTTTTTATAAGCCTCATCGAGGTCGGTAACCAGTTGTTTGGTGGCCACGACGCTGTCCAGATTGCTCAGCCAAAGCGTATAATAGAGCTCATAATGAGATTCGGCCTCGGCTTCCCGCGCCAGCAGGTTGTTGACAGTAACCGCATCGCCCAGAAAGACTTCAAATGACGTCACTCCGGAATCGAGGATAAGCGCGAATCTGCGTGTCTGGAAATCGCCATCCAGGGCAGGATAAAATGTTAAAGTGTCGGGAGAAATAAAATCCGGATCGTTTGTAACCAGGGCATCCTCGTCCTGTTGCAACAGTTCGACAATTGCATCCGGGTTAGTCACCGGTGTATCCCCTTTTTTGTCGCAACCTGACAAAAACATTCCCATAACCAGTAAGTTTATCGATAAAAAAAGCTTACGAATCATAGTCACCTCTTATGTATAAATTCAGCCAAAGTTCTAATCATTTAACGTGTTTTTTTGGATTTCGTTCGCTGGGAACCGTCAAGTTTTCCGAGCTGGTCACGATAATACACCGCCGCCTCGAATTCGAGATTGTCAGCGGCTTGTTTCATAGCCTGCTTGAGGAATTTGCGTTGTTGCGATTTTTCCAGGTGTTTGAAGAAGTCTGGTAGCAGAACCTGTTCCTCCTCTTTCGATTTGGAGTCGGCGAATGCTGTCGAACGGATGATTTCATCTCTGGACTTGAAGATCGTAGCAGGCTCGATGCCATGCTTTTTATTATATTCAAGCTGGATTGTGCGACGGCGGTTGGTTTCGTCGATCGCTTTTTTCATAGATTTGGTGATCTTGTCGGCGTAGAAAATCACCTGGCTGTTGACATTGCGGGCCGCCCGCCCTGCAGTCTGTATGAGGGACCGTTCGGAACGCAGAAAGCCTTCCTTGTCGGCGTCCAGAATGGCCACCAGCGAGACCTCCGGCAGGTCGAGCCCCTCACGCAGAAGGTTGATACCGACCAGGACATCGAACTCCGCCAATCTCAGGCCACGGATGATTTCGACCCGGTCTATCGAATCGATTTCTGAATGCAGGTAGCGCACACGGATATTCAAGCCCTTCAGGTAATCGGTCAGGTCCTCGGCCATCCGCTTGGTAAGAGTAGTGGCCAGAACCCGTTCGTTCTTTTTCACACGCTTGCGGATTTCCTCGATCAGGTCATCGACCTGGTTAGCCAGCGACCTGACAAGTATTTCCGGGTCGACCAGCCCTGTCGGGCGGATAATCTGTTCTGTGACAACCCCCTCGCATTTTTTCAGCTCGTAATCTGCGGGAGTGGCCGAGACGAAAATGCACTTGTCGATCATGCCCTCGAATTCATCGAACAGAAGCGGACGGTTGTCCAAAGCCGAGGGCAGGCGGAAGCCATGTTCGACCAATACCATCTTGCGCGAGCGGTCCCCGGAATACATGCCGTTGATCTGGGGTATAGTCTGATGCGATTCGTCAATTATCATTAAAAAATCATCCGGGAAAAAATCTATCAAAGTATAAGGTCTCTCACCAGCTTTACGGCCGGTCAGGTGACGGCTATAATTTTCAATTCCGCTGCAATAGCCGATTTCGCGCATCATTTCAATATCGAATTGGGTACGTGATTCAAGCCTCTGGGCTTCCAAAAGCTTGTTCTGGCTCCGGAACTCATCGAGGCGAAAGTAGAGCTCGTTTTCGATGTCGCCAATCGCCCGCTCCAATTGATCCGGGCTGGTTATGAAATGCTTGGCCGGGTAGACGGTCTGATAACTCCGTTCCTCCTTGATTTCACCGGTGATATGGTCGATCGTGGTAATCCGTTCGATCTCATCGCCGAAAAATTCAATCCGGACGGGCATATACTCATAGGCCGGAAAGAGCTCGATCACATCGCCGCGAACCCGGAATGTTCCGCGGGAAAAGTCGATATCGTTGCGGTTGTAATGGATTTTTATCAGGTCTCGCAGAAATTCGTCTCTGTCGACAGACTGACCGACTTCGATCTGGACTATCTGGCGCTTGTATTCGGATGGTGAACCGATACCGTAAATACATGATACTGAAGCAACTATGACAACATCCCGACGCTGGAGCAATGATGATGTGGCGCGCAGTCTGAGACGGTCGATGTCTTCGTTTATATCGGTATCTTTTTCGATATATGTGTCGGTAGCAGGGACATAAGCTTCCGGTTGATAGTAGTCGTAGTACGAGATAAAGAACTCGACCGCGTTATTAGGGAAAAAGCCCTTGAATTCACCGTAAAGCTGGGCCGCCAGGGTTTTATTGTGCGATACAACCAAAGTGGGACGGCCGTAAGAGGCGATCACGTTAGCCATGCTGAAGGTCTTGCCCGAGCCGGTTACTCCCAGAAGCGTCTGGAAATCCCTGCCGGCCTTGAGGCCCTCGGTTATTTCTTTGATCGCACGGGGCTGGTCACCGGTCGGTTTATATGATGATACGAGCTCGAAATCGGACATAATCTATTTAAATTAGTAATCCACATCCAGCGGTCAAGCAGAAAGCGAAATTCTTCTAAAAGAAAGGATATTGAGTTATGCTGGAACTGCAAAATGTTTTTTGTTTACAATAGTATGAGAATTTGGTAATTAAAATGATCTTGACATGGGCAATGATTTTCGTATAATTCCGGCTTGATTTCGAGATTCGAAAGGAGAATCGATGTACGCAGTTATTGAAACCGGCGGTCTGCAATTCGAGGTGGAAGAGGGAAAGTCCCTCCATATCCCCAGGCTTGCGTCCACGGTCGGCGACAAGGTGAGCTTTGACAAGGTTCTGCTGATCAGCGGTGATGAGCCGAAGGTAGGTAAGCCGTATGTCGAAAACGCCACTGTCGAAGCCGAAGTGGTCAATCAGGGCAAAGAGGATAAGATAATCGTCTCCACCTACAAGCGCCGGACTAAATATCGCCGCAAAGCCGGACACCGCCAGCCCTATACGGAAATCAAAATCAACAGGATTGCCGTGCCCTGAACCTACCGGGCTGGATTCGGGATATAGGATGAGTTCTCGTTTTCTATTATTAGGGATTTTACTATTCGCACTATTTTCATGGTCTTCCACGGTGGAGGCCCAAAACCTCACGATCTCCTCGGTTGAGGTGCGCGGCAACCTGACTGCCGATCGCTCGCTCATCCTTTCCGTGGCTGATATCACCATCGGAGCGGTGCTGACCTCGACTTCGACCCAGGACGCGATCCGGGCTATCTATGGTCTCGGCCTGTTTTCCGATGTGCGCATCAAGGGCGAGGTGACCGACGAGCAGACGATCGACCTGATCATTGAGGTTGAAGAATATCCACGCGTCACAAGGGTGGAGTATTCCGGCAATGACAAGCTCGATGATGATGATATCAAAGAGGTTGATTCGATCGAGGTCGGACGACAGATTCCACCCCATGAACTGAAGCAGGCGACTGAACGAATTCGCCGCAAATACCAGGATAAGGGTTATTACCTGGTAAATATCGAGACTGAATTGAAGCCCGTCGAGGGGAGTCAGCTAAATCATGAACTC
Source organism: Candidatus Zixiibacteriota bacterium (assembly GCA_014728145.1). NCBI lineage: Bacteria > Pseudomonadati > Candidatus Zixiibacteriota > Candidatus Zixiibacteriota bacterium. The sequence goes on from WJMC01000087.1 coordinate 36,694, forward strand.
CTGATTAAACTCGATGAGGGCCCCAAGATCCGTATCATGGATATCGTCTTTGAGGGCAACGACGTCTTCACAGATGACAAGTTGCGGGGAAAGATGGGTAACAAACCCAAGGGCTTTCTGCGTTCGGGGAATTTTGATCCGGAGAAGCATGAAGAAGACAAAGAAAAAATTATCGAGTTTTATCATGAGAAGGGTTATCTCGATGCCGATATTCTGCACGATACCGTAATTGTGCACGAGGACGATCCGCGCTGGATGACTGTCAAAATCGAAGTCTATGAGGGTATTCAATACCGCTATGGCGACACGAAATTTACCGGCAATAAAATCTACGGCGACAAGCTTCTCCACAGCCGTTTGAAATACGACGAAGGCGACATTTTTAATTCCGAGAAATTCGAAGAATCGATTTCTGAACTGTATGCTGTCTACCAGGAAGACGGCTATATTCATGCCCGTATCTTTGAGAACATCAGCACGGTCGACAGCATCCTGAATATCGAATTCGAGGTTTCCGAGGGTGTCCCGGCCAAGATCCACAAGATCGTCATAAACGGCAATACCAAGACCAAGGAGAAGGTTATCCGGCGCGAGATGGCTTCACGACCGGGTCAGGTTTTCCGCCGTTCGGCTTTGATGAGATCTGTGCGAAATGTGATGCTCCTGAATTACTTTGGCAAAGCTGAGCCGGATTTCAAGGTTCTTCCCAATGGCGATGTCGATCTGATTCTCGAAGTCGAAGAGAAGCCGACCGGGCAGTTCAACGCAGGCGCTGGTTACTCGGGTCAGGACAAGCTGGTAGGAACGGTTTCGCTGGGAATGCCCAACTTTCGAGGCAATGGCCAGACGCTTCAACTCTCGACCGAGTTCGGATCTCGTCGCAATTCGCTTTCACTGTCTTTCACAGAGCCCTGGTTGTTTGGAACGCCGACCTCCTTTTCGGCTTCGATCTACAATCTCAATCGTAAATGGTACGATGACTTCTGGGAAGGTCGCCGGGGCGGATCGGTACGCTTCGGACGACGCCTGAGATGGCCGGATGATTATTTCCGGGTCTACGCCAGTTATCGTCTGGAAGATATTCGCTATTATGATTTCGAGGATTCCGTCTATGCCGCCGATCCGAATTCGCTGGCGCGATTTAACGAGGATTGGCTCCGGACCTCTTCGGTGACATCGACATTGATGCGCGATTCACGTGATTTGCCGATGTTTCCAACATCAGGATCGGTTCACTCCTACACGGTTGAGTATGCCGGTGGTCCCCTGGGGGGAGAGTGGCAGTACCACAAGCACACCTTTGAAGTAAAACATTTTTACAAGTTGTTCTGGAAATTCGTACTCGCAGGAAAGTTGAAACTGGGTGTCGTTGATTCACCTGACGGTGACGACGGTGTACCTTTTACAGAGCGGTTTTCGCCCGGAGGAACTGATCCCGACGGCACACTTCGAGGCTATGAAGATGGTGATGTCACGCCCAAGGATGACGACGGCTACAATATCCGCGGTCGATCGATGCTGGTCTACAATGCCGAAATCCAGTTCCCGGTAGTCGAACAGCAGATCTATGGCTTGTTGTTTGCCGATGCCGGTAACAGCTGGCTGGCCGGATACCAGATTAGACCTTTTGACTTTAAGGGTGAGTTAAAGAGATCGATTGGGGCCGGTTTCAGGGTGGTTATCCCTGGAATTGGAATCCTTGGATTCGATTTCGCTTATGGCTATGACAAAGATGATCCCGGCTGGAAACCTCATTTCCAGATCGGTTCAACGTTCTAAACAGGTTCGAAAATAAATCGGTAACATAAAAGTAAGAGAGTGGTGATGTCATGAAGAAGACCATTATTTTTCTTCTGCTAGCTCTGATTGGAGTTCCCCAGTTCGCTTCTGATATGGTGGCCCAGAGTGGAAAAATAGTATATGTTGATTCTTACCGAATTCGCAGTGAGTACCGTGAATTCCAGTCCGCGCAGGAAGTTTTTGACAAGGATCTCGATGCCTGGCAGAAAGAAGCGATGGAAATGGAACAGGAGATCGACAGCCTCAAGCGTGATCTCAACGAGAAAGCCCTGCTTCTCTCAGAAGAAGCCCGTGCCAAAAAAGAGGAAGTGATCGCAACTAAAGAGGCCGCATTACAGAAATATATGGTCGAGGTGTTCGGCCAGGGCGGTCAGGCTGAACAGCGCAACCAGGAACTTACCAAGCCGCTTCTGGACAAGATAACCGCTGTTCTGGAAAAAATCGCTCAGGACAATAACTACGATTATATCTTCGATTCAGTTAACGGTAATATCGCCTATGCCAAGAAAAGCCTGGATATAACCGACAAGGTGCTGGACGAGCTCGAAAAAACGCAGTAGTAAACTATGGAGATTACAACAGGGCGCCTGGCTGAAAAGCTGGGCGCTGAACTCAAGGGTGATCCCGAAATCGTCTTGACCGGGATGGCTTCGATAGAGTCCGCCGGGACAGGTGACCTGGCTTTTCTGGCGAATAGTAAATACTACAAGTATCTCGAGACCACCCGGGCATCCGCAATCATTGTCTCTCCCGAAGTCGTGGAAGCACCGGCTACCCTGATAGTTCATCCCCAGCCATATTTCATATTTGCCCAGGCATTGCGACTGTTCTATGCCGACGGGGACCAGCATGAACCGGGAATTCATGATAGCTCTGTAATCGGTGAAAACTGCGAGATTAGTTCGACGGCTTATGTCGGCCCGAGTGTAGTGATCGAGGACGGTGTCACGATCGGTGAGAAAACTCAGGTGCTGGCCGGTTGTTTCGTCGGCAGGGGATGCCTGATTGGTGCTGAATGCCGGCTGTTTCCAAACGTCACCCTGAGAGCAGGTTCAAAGCTGGGTGATCGGGTGCAGATCCACAGCGGGACTGTAGTAGGTTCCGACGGCTTTGGTTACGCTCAGGTAAACGGCCATCACCACAAGATTCCCCAGGTCGGGATTGTCGTGATAGAAGATGATGTCGAAATCGGATCCAATTGCTCGATCGACAAAGCCGCTTTGGGGGAAACGAGGATAGGTCGCGGCACAAAAATCGACAACCTTGTGCAGATCGCCCATAATGTCAAGATCGGTCAAAACTGTATCGTTGTTTCTCAGGTCGGAATTTCCGGTTCGACCAAACTCGGCAACAATGTTATCCTGGCCGGGCAGGTCGGGCTCGTGGGGCATATCGAAATTGGCGATAATGTTATGGTGGCGGCCCAGAGCGGTGTCAATAAATCGCTGGAAGCAGACAAAGCATATTTTGGCTCGCCCGCAACCGAGATTATGCACCAAAAGCGAATCGAAGCCTCGACAAAAAAACTGCCGGAACTGATCAGGCGGGTTCGTAAACTCGAAAAACAACTGATAGAAAAAAACTCCGAAAAAACTAATGAATAGGTCAGGACCCGTGATGCTCTCTTTTGTTTCGAGTCGATATTTTCTCTAAGAATCAATCAAGCTTCGTGCTCGTGGCCTCCGCACTTAAAGTCTTTTAATACCTGCAGTTCACCTTTAATGTACTTATCTATGATAACGTCTATCTCGGCATCGTCATCGACAACATAAGCGCTTATACCGGCCTCCCGCAGGTCATTCATCAAGCGTTGACCCATCCCGCCGGCCAAGACAACCTGGCAGTCTGCGATAGCGTCAATCAGTCCCTTGTGAGAGTGGTTGTGGTGATGGTGACCATGCTTTTCACCCTTGTGAGGTAATTCACCTTGTATCGGCGCACCCAGCTTAATCTCCTGCTGGCGGTGATGGGTGAACTTGTTTTCGATGATCTGCTTATCCTGGACGGACTCGGGTGATATAGTATATATGGCGAAGTATTTGCACCGCCCGAGATGCTTGCTGATATGTTTCCGGTCGCTGGTTGCGACAGCAATTCTTTTTGTGTCCATAATATGGTCTCCGTTTATTCCGGCAGGTCGTTCTTACGTGAAGCTTTCGCCTTGTCGATAGAAGTAAGGGCCCGGTTGTTCTTCTTGTAACAGGATTGCGAGCCTTTTAACCTGCCATGTCGTTTCTTCAAATTTGTATTCAATTTATCGCGGTAATAATGACCACCATTAATAGTGAGTGCCTTGCCGTTAACCAGAAAATCAGCTACCTTGCTGTTAGCGCTGGATAGTATCCGGCCAAGTGTCTGGCGGGATATATCCATCTGGCGCGAGGCCTCCTCCTGGTAATGACCCTCCAAATAGCAGAGACGGATAGCCTCGAGTTCATCGCGTGTCAGTTCGATCGTTTCAAGATCGCTCATACGCACGCCTCTCGGCTTGAAAAATAATCGCTCCGGATCAAAACACACACGACGACGACGTGCTGGACGCGGCATCTGAACTCCTTTCAATTATGAGCATATGCTCATATGGGAGAATTTACTCAGCAAGTTTAAATCTGTCAAGTGAAAACGGGGATTTTTAATCAAGCGTCAATCATCTTCGAGTATGCGAAGAGTTTGCTCGAACGTCAGGAGCAAGCCGATTTTTTCGGTGTTGTTTGCTTTCGATTCGATATGATCGTTCACTATCCTGTCGAGCATCTCCGTTTTTAGGTATTCGCGACTGAGGGTTTTATCTGAACAGAGCATATCCTTCAGCCAGTTTGCCAGCGGGTTTCGGAAAGCATCCGTGTAATCGAAGATGCCTGGCGGATGTTTGATTCTGGCGATGGATTCAATAAAGCGTGTGAAGGCAACCCTGAGAAGTGAGGCTGACAGGGGCAGGTTGGTTCTCTGGTAACGGATTTTACCTGCCTGCGGATATACGAAGCGCCAGATATGCCGGCCCAGTTTCATCAGCAGTTTATATTCGGCGGGAACACTGAAATTAAACTTCATCAGTTCGTAGTCGAGGAAGATATTGCGGAATTCAAGAAGATCATTTTCGAGCCAGAGCCCGGCCATCATGTACTGACTGCCAACTTCAAAATGATCCATAGTTAAAAATGTCTGGAGGTAATCATCCTGACGGTTTTCACGAATAATCTGCATGACAGCCCGCTCCAGGCTGTCATAAGGAAGATCGACTGTGCAGATGTTTTTCAGCTCGTCAATCGTGAAGCCGTTTTGATGCCAGTCCAGAAAATACTTGTAAAAGTCATCATCATGTCGGGCTTTCGAAAACGGAAGTATTTTCGTGCTCAGGTGCCCTACGAATTTGTTGCCCCACATTGCATTAACCACAATATCTGCGAACTTTTTGACTTCATGGCGGATCGAAATACCATGGAAATTGATGGCGGAATCATAACCATGGGTGTTATAAACCGCTTCCTGCAGGTTCTCTGGCAAAAAGTCGGGTGTTATTACAAGCGGATGATGACGCAGATTGAAGGCTTTGCAGACATCCTCGGCAATCTCGATATCGCGACTGTTGCTCTGGCCGATAGTGAATGCTGGCGGACGGTATCCCGCTTTGATCATCGAAATAGCCATCAGCCTCGAATCACTGCCACCAGAGAGAGATAGCGATATATTGCCCTCGGTCATGCGTTGCGCGGCATCGTGAGTCTTTTCCGCTAATGTCGTTGCGGCATCGTTCAGACTCATCTTTTCCGGCCTGTACTCGGCTTTAAAATAACGCGTGCGCTTGATGCCTTTCTCTGAATAGACCAGGTAACGGCCATGGCGAAGTTTGCGAATATCCTCGCTGAACGATTGGTCACCCAGAATCAGACCGGTGCTCAGAAATTGTGGTATCACTTCCCGATTGATTCTGCTTTTACCCAGTACCTGGGCCAGAATCAGGGGGGAAGGGCTGAATACAAGCTGGTTGTTATATTCACAGTAATAGAGCGGTCGAGAAGCATAGATATCTGATCCCAGCACCAGTCTCTTCCGGCCCTCATCCCACAACACGAAAGAGTACAAACCGTTAATTTCCGACAGGCGATCCAGGCGGTCATGGAGGTAAAAATCGAACAGCGAGTGTGAAACCGATTGGTCATCAAACGGATCCGAAAAAACTTCACCCCAGAAGAACAGGATCAGGTGCATTCTCTGTTCGAAGAAAGGCTGATCTATCATATCGATTATATTCAGCGTCTTGAAACCGAGCTGGACACAGTCGTCATGATAACTGTACACAGGGCTGTCAAAAGCGGAGACTTTCTTACCCAGTGAGTCGTATAATCTTGAATCAGGCTTTTTATCGAACGAAACTATTCCGTACAGTCCAGGCATATCTATAAAAAACCCCGTCAAGGCGACGGGGTCAACAAAAGTTTGTATTTTTTAAGCAACTTTATATTTCTCAATACCTTCACGAAAGAGATTTCCGCCGTAACAGTCCATGACCACGATTGCGGGAAAATCATTGACCGTTAGTTTTCGCACAGCCTCCGGTCCGAGGTCTTCATAAGCGATAACTTCGGCGGCTGTTATCGAGCGTGAGATCAGCGCACCCGCTCCGCCAATGGCCAAAAAATACACACCTGTATGTTCTTTTAATTTGCCGGCCACCTCAGCAGACATCTCGCCTTTTCCGATTGCGCCCTTCAAGCCGGCATCGTACATAGCCGGAGCGTACTTGTTCATGCGATATGAAGTAGTCGGACCGGCGGAGCCGATTACCTTGCCCGGCTTGGGCGGAGTGGGTCCGGCATAATAGATCAATTGCCCTTTGGGGTCAAACGGTAACTTTTCGCCCTTGGCCAGAGCATCAGTCATGCGTTTATGGGCGGCATCCCTGCCGGTATAAATAGTGCCGTTTATCAGTACCTCGGTACCGATTTTCAGCTCCTTGACCAGGTCATCAGTCAGGGGAGTCTCTATCCGAATTTTATTGCTGTTCATCTGATTGCCTCCTTACAGAACGATCGATTTGTGACGGGCGGCGTGACACTGCATATTGACCGCCACCGGGAAACTGGCGATATGGCAGGGATGAGCCTCGATATGAACCGCCAGCGCGGTCACCCTTCCGCCCAGACCCTGCGGACCGACACCGGTCTTGTTGACAAGTTGCAAAAGCTCCTTCTCCAGCTCGGCATAGTATGAGCTGGGATGAGTCGAGCCGACCTCGCGCAGGAGAGCTTTTTTGGCCAGTTGCGCGCATTTGTCGAATGTTCCGCCCACACCCACTCCGACTATCACCGGCGGGCAGGGATTACCACCAGATTTTTCGACTCTTTCAACCACGAAATCCTTGAGCCCTTCGACACCGTCTGACGGCTTGAGCATCCTCACCTCGCTCATATTTTCCGAACCGCCACCTTTGGGCGCGCACTGGATTTCCAATTTGTCGCCGGGAACGATTTCCAGGTTGATGATGCAGGGGGTGTTATCGCCGGTGTTCTTGCGTTCGAGCGGATCGGAGACGATCGATTTACGCAGGTACCCTTCAGCATAGCCCTGGCGGACGCCCTCGTTAAAAGCATCGTTAAAATCACCGCCCACCAGGCGCAAATCCTGACCCATGCGAACAAAGAAGACCGAGAAGCCGGTGTCCTGGCAGATCGGAACCTGCTCATCACGGGCGATTTCAGCGTTTTTAACGATATCGTTTAAGATCGATTTGCCGAGCTCAGATTCCTCGATGTCGATAGC
>WJMC01000088.1 GCA_014728145.1 Candidatus Zixiibacteriota bacterium
AATCCGGCACCGTCACTGGCCGCACGTTTCGCCTTCAAAGAGGCCACATTCAAAGCACTGTCACCATTGGGCCAGAAGATTTATTACCGCCAGGTACAAATAGTCAACAGTCCCTCCGGGGCGCCTGAGGCAGAATTTCTGTCGGAGGAACTGAATCGCAAATTCAAACTAAAGGTAACATTGTCACATTCCCGTCATGACGCCATCGCGATAGTATTGGCGATCAGGCTCTGATCACTTGTCGGCATACATCTCGATGATCTCTTCCATCTTCTTGCCGAGGATATCATACTTCCTGCCGATTTTTATGAAAGCTTCTACCGCCTGGTCGAGATGATTCTTTTCATGCGCGGCCGAAAGCTGTACCCGGATTCGAGCCTGCCCACGGGGTACCACCGGGAATGAGAAGCCGATCACATATATCCCTTCGGCAAACATATCGGAAGCCATGTTCTTGGCCAGACGGGCCTCGCCCAGCATAATCGGAACAATCGGATGAACACCATCGCGGATATCGAATCCTGCTGAAGTCATCTGCTCGCGGAAATACCTGGTATTCTCGTGGAGCTTGTCGCGCAGGCTGGAACTTTCGGTCAGCAAGTCGAGAACACGCAGGCTGGCGCCAATTACTACCGGGGCAACTGTGTTCGAAAAAAGATAGGGCCGTGAACGCTGGCGCAGAAGTTCGATGATCTTCGCCCGCCCGGAGGTAAAACCGCCCGAGGCACCTCCCAGCGCTTTGCCGAGCGTGCTGGTAATGATATCGATCTTGCCTTCAACTTTACAATACTCGTAACTGCCTTTGCCGTTTTCGCCCATGAAACCTGTCGCGTGGGAATCATCGACCATAACCAAAGCATCGTATTTCTCGGCCAGATCGGTTATTTCCTGCAACCTGGCAATATCACCATCCATTGAAAAGACGCCGTCGGTCGCGACCAGGCGGACTTTTTTATTTTGGGTTTCCTTGAGATGTTTTTCCAGGTCGGCCATGTCGTTGTGAGCGAAACGACGACGTTCCGCTTTGCAGAGCCTGATGCCGTCGATGATACTGGCATGGTTCAGCGCATCGGAAATGACCGCGTCGTTATCGTCCAAAAGCGTTTCAAACAATCCACCGTTGGCATCGAAACAGGAGGAATACAAAATCGTGTCCTCCATGCCCAGAAAATCGGCTACCTTCTTTTCGAGTTGCTTATGGATATCCAGGGTGCCACAGATAAACCGAACCGATGACATCCCGTAGCCGTATTGATCCAAAGTCTTCTTGCCGGCGTCGATCAGGTCGGGATGATTTGCCAGTCCCAGATAATTATTGGCGCAGAAGTTTATAACTTCGCGGGGCTGTCCTCCCGGCTCAGAGGCTTTTATATCGGCTGACTGTTGCGAACTGATCAGGAGCTCGTCCTTGTAGAGACCGTCATCCTTGATCGATTCGATTACCTCATTGTATTTTTCAGCGGAAGTCGAGTAAGTCATGGCTAACTCCATTTATTGCGGTTAACTGCGTTCGCAGGTTTCTTCCATTATCGCTGAAAGCTAAAATATATCAGCGTGAAGGACTTGTCAACTCGCGGGAAAGCTTACTTTTTCAACGGGATTCTGACTGTATAGGTGGCACCATGTCCGGGCCTGGAATCGACATCGATTTCACCCCTGACCAACTCAACTCTCTCTATGATATTGATCAACCCCATACCCTGTTTGCGGGTTTCGACCTCGAAGATATTGGCCGGATCGAAACCCCGCCCGTTTTCGCTGATCTGGAAAACCGCGCAACCGTTGTCGATAGAATTCTTAAATAGGATTCTGCTCGCCTGGGCGTGTTTGTGTATATTGATCATGATTTCCTGGATTACACGGAAGACATGCGCTTCATGGCGCGGTTCCAGGCTGAGCTGTTCTGCCTTTATATCGACTTCGATTTGAAGTTCGACTTTACGTCCGAAATCTTTGAGATACCATTCGATAGAAGGCATCAGTCCTAAATTGTCGAGTATCACGGGCCGAAGATCGGCGGAAATCTTGCGCAGGTCCGATATGGTGTCGGAGATATGGCGGATAACCCCGCTTAACTCCCGGTTGATGCTGTTTTTTTCCATCCGCGATTTTTTGAGGATGTTTTGAATCTGGAGCTTGGAGAGGCTGAGCGCCTGCCCGATACTGTCGTGGAGTTCCATCGAAATCCGCCTGCGCTCATCCTCCTGCACCCGTATTACCTCAGATGTAACCGCTTTGAGCATATCACGCTGGTTGCGAAGGGCGCGTTCGGCCTGTTTTTTATCGGAAATATCGCGCGCGACGATCTGGATTGCCGGCTTGCCCAAAAACTGCAGTGGAAGCGAAGCTACCTCAATATCGATCATTTTGCCGTCGAGACGCCTGGCCCTGTCTTCGACATAACTGAACTGCTTTTTATCTTTAATGACATCCCGGATACGCGCGGAAATGTACTTTTTCTGTTTATCCGGAACGAAGTTCATCAGGCTTTTACCAATGATATCCTCAGGATTCTGGCCACCCAGCATCTTCGCACCGGCCTGATTGATATAGACGATCTCGTTTTCGGCCTGGATCGCAATCAAGTCGGGCGAAAGCTGAGCCAGGGATCGAAACTGTTCTTCGGATTCACGTAAAGCTTTTTCGGCCAGCTTGCGCTCGGTGACATCGTAACCGATCGCCTGGATCTCCTGGATTTTTCCGCTGTCGTCAAACAGGGCGCGCATGATCCACTGTTGCCAGCGGAGCTTGTCAGTGCTTTTAGGCACCTCGAGCTCAAATGAAACAACCGGTGATTTGCGAGTTAATTTTCTGAACCTGAAGAATAACTCATTTCGATTATTCCGCGGAATAAAATCGAAGAAACTATTGCCGATCACCTCTCCCTGAGAGACTTCATAGTACTGGCAAAAAAACTGGTTGACAAATGTCATGCGTCCAACTTTTCTAAACCTGCAAACCAGGGCAGGCATATCTTCGACCACCGCGCGGTAACGCTCCTCGCTCTCTCTTAATGCATCTTCAGCCTGCTTGATTTCAGTGATATCGATCGCCGAAGCAGACATATACAGCGGGTCGTTGTTTTTATCCCTGATCATTGTCAGGCTCATTAATGTGGGAAATACTTCCCCATTTCTGCGCGTCCTCCAGACCTCGATTGCGGTCAAACTGCCTGTCTCGATGACTTCATCCCAGACTTGCCTGACCCATTTCAATTGCTTGCGCGTGTGAAGAATTGAAATCGGTTTGCCGAGAATCTCTGCGAGACTGTAACCATGCATTTTTGCCAGGCTCTCATTGGCATAAATCAACCTGCCCTGCATATCGGCAATGCCGGTGGCGTAGGCGGCCCGGTCAGCTATTGTCTTGAACTTACGGATTTCATCTTCGGCCTTTAAACGTTCGGTTATATCTTCGACCATCTCAATCGCAGCTGTTATTTTGCCACTGTCATCTTGAATTGGCGAGGACACTATTCGAAAACTGCGCTGACCCTGACCCGTATAAGCTTTCGCTATCGATTCATGACGAGCGCCATCCTCGAAAGTCTTGCTGGTTGGACAGAACGGGCAGATCTTGTTTCTAAGTGGCTTTTGAAACTGCCTGTAGCACAACGGACGCTTGGTTTCGTCGATATGCGGAAACCACTTTTTCATCTGGTTATTAAGCGAGAGAAT
>WJMC01000089.1 GCA_014728145.1 Candidatus Zixiibacteriota bacterium
CCCTGCTGGGGACGTTCCTTGGCGGTATCAGGAATGATAATCCCACCTTTTTTTACCTCAGGAGCCTCGATCGGCTCGACCAAAACTCTGTCAGCAAGCGGCTGAATGTTCATCTAAACCTCCTTAGTACATACGCTTATGTTTAAACCTCAGAATTTCTTCATCTTGTTAGCACTCACCTTATTTGAGTGCTAACAGCCGGGGAATATAAAGGTTCCAGAAAAATTATCAAGTGCTTTTTTACACTAATTTTGAATTTTCATCTTATTTTCGCAAAAATAGTGCGGTGTACCAGAATCTACATTAATATTCTTGGCGGATAACAACTTATAATTTGATCCCAAAAAAGTACTTAATAGCTTCAGAGTGGGAACCTGGACTGTAAAATACAGGTTGTTAAAATCAAATTTATTGGGTTTATTGCGATAGACTGCAATCATTGCATAACATCAATCGCCATAGTCTTGAGAAAAAACAATAGAAATAAATGCTAACTTAAGGAGTTATCAGGATGGAAGAAATTCTTGTTAAATTGAAAGAATATGTTGCAATGTACGGCATGAGGATTATCGGTGCCGTATTGCTTCTTATAATCGGCCGTGTAGTAATCGGTGTCCTTACAAAAGCCGTAAAGAACCTGTTTACCAGGTCCAATGTCGATGAAACCCTTGCCAAATTTTTGACCAGCATGGTCAAAATTGCCCTGATGACTTTTCTTGTGGTGGCAATTTTAGGTACTATAGGTGTACAGACATTTTCCCTTGTAGCAGTAATCGGGGCTGCCGGTCTGGCAATCGGATTTGCTCTCCAGGGTACGCTTTCGAATTTTGCCGCTGGTGTCATGCTGATACTTTTCCGGCCTTACAGAACCGGCGATTACATCATGGCGGGCGGTGAAGCCGGAACCGTGGAAGAAATCCAGATTTTCAACACGATCATGAAGTCTCCGGACAACCGTCAGATTGTGATTCCCAACAGCCAGATAACCTCCGGTTCGATTACAAATTTCTCCGCTAAGGAGACACGCCGGATCGACCTGGTTTTCGGAATCGGCTATGGCGATGATATCAAAAAAGCCAAAGAGTTAATGGAAAAAATACTGGCCGAGGACGAGCGTGTGCTCAAAGATCCGGCCCCCACAGTGGCGGTTCTGGAACTGGCCGACAGCTCGGTCAATTTCGTCTTCAGGCCCTGGGTCAAGACCGCCGATTACTGGTCGGTCTATTTTGACATGACTGAAAAAGTCAAGTTGGAGTTCGACAAAAACGGCATCTCGATTCCTTTCCCGCAACGGGATATCCATGTCTTTGAAGAAAAAGCAGCATAAAACTATTGTTGTTTACCAAACCCGTCCGAAACAATCGGGCGGGTTTTTGTGTTGTAATGTTTAAGGAAGCTGTTAAATCAAAACAACTTAAAAACAGGGGTGGCATATTCTTCCTGCCTTGTTAATGGATTCTGAAATATTTAAACAGCTTTGATATGTATGTTTAAAGCAAAAGATTCGAACAATGTTCAGAAAATCAATAGGGAAATCGCCCGGGTTATTGAAAAGCGCCGTGACCATTACATAGCCTTTTTAGCGGGTCTGTTGCGCTTCAAAACCGTCAGTGGCCGGGAGGACAAACAGGGGCAGGCTGATTTTGAAATGGAAATCGCGAACTGCCTGGATTACCTGGAAGTGGCCGCTGATCGTTTGAATATGGAATTTCGCAACTATAACAACCTGGCGGCTGTCGCGGAGCTCAAGGCCGATGGTAATGCTAAAAAGTCGCTGGGAGTCGCGGCCCATATCGATGTCGTCCCGGCTGACGGCGACTGGAAATATCCGCCATTTGGAGGGACTGTGGCCGACGGCGCTATCTGGGGACGTGGCACCCAGGACGATAAAGGACCGGTGGGGGCTGTTTTTTCTGCCCTGGATTTGCTCGAAACGATGGGTATGAGACCGTCATGTGATGTGCGTCTGCTCTTGGGAACTCTGGAGGAAACCGATGACTGGCCCGATGTCGATCTTTTGCGCGAAAAAGGTGAAAATACTGACATGACGATCGTACCTGACGGCACGTTCCCGATCATCAATGCTGAAAAAGGTATGGCCATGATCAAATGGGACTTTGAGTGGCCGATTCCGAAAGGCAGTTCATCAGATACGTACTTCAAACCGTATTTCGTCTCACTCGAAAGCGGTAAACGTCACAATATGATACCGGAACTGGCGAAATTGATCTGCCAGGCACCGCTCAACCGCAAGGAAAAACTTACAAACCTGCTGGCCGAAGCCGAAGGCGATCTGCGACAGGTCAATCCAAACGCTAAAGTTTTCATTGAAGAAATACACAGCGATGAAAGAGATAGTCAGGTACTTTACAGTATCAGTTTTAAGGGTAAAAGCGCTCATGGAGCATTTCCTGAAAAAGACCACAATGCCGCTCTCGATGCCCTGGCTTTTATCGAATTAATTGATACCGATATACCGGGATTGAATCTGTTAGCGAAAGAGTTGAGAAAATTGTGCTCCAGAATTGACGGCTCCGGTTTCGGGTTCGATTATCATGATGATTACATGGGCTCAACCACGGTCAACCTGGGTGAAATCGTGATTAAACCCGGTTCAGCCCGTGCCATGATTAACGTACGCTTTCCGAAAGGTGTGGACAGCGGACAGATCGAAAGCGCATTTTCACAAACCGCCAGTCGACTTGAACAAGAGATCGAGGGCTTAAAGATAGATTCTATAATCCATGGACGGGTACAGGAAGCACTGCATATTTCTCCTGACGAGTACCCGGGTTTTTTGGAAAACCTGCAACTCGCATACCACACTGTTACAGGTCGTCAACCCGACTTGCGATCGATCAGGGGGACAACTTATGCCAAGGCTTTTCCGGCCTCGGTTGCTTTTGGCCCGCTCGACGAGAAGGCTGGTGATATAGAAATGGCTCATGAAACTAATGAACATATTCTGGTCAGTCGTTATCTGGAAAACATCCGGATTTACGCGCTGGCTCTCGCGCTTCTGGCTTTTGAGTAATCAGCGTATTGGGATGAAAAGCAGAGGCGGGACTATTGGCAGAAATCAATATTATTTAGCGAGCAGATGGCAAATCTGAATGAGTAAAAGGAGTGTCAATCTCTCATGAGAATCAGTTTTACTTATAACCTACAGAAAGATAATGACGAAAAACAGGCCGAGCGGTTTTCGCAGGAATATGTCGACAGGGTAATTTCTGCGTTGGAAGATCTGGGACACAGGATCACGCCGGTCGAAGTTTCACGGCCTCCTGGAAAGATAGTAGATGATATAATCGCCTCCAAGCCTGATCTGATCTTTAACCTGGCCGAGGGAATCGGCGGAAAAATGCGTGAGTCCTACTACCCGGCTATCTATGAACTTCTGGGCATTCCCTATACCGGGGGCACTCCCGGGCTTCTGCATGTCGGCCTGGATAAACGCCTGGCCGGTAAACTGCTCGAAATCCGGGGCATCCGGGTCCCCAAAGGCGCGCTTATCACCAAGGAAGAACCAGAGCTTCCGGACGATTTGATTTACCCGCTTTTTATCAAGCCGAACTATGAGGGCTCAAGCATGGGTATCAGCCAGGATTCAGTTGCCGAATCAAAAGAAGAAGCACAAAAAAAGGTCTCGGAGCTTCTGTCAGAATATTCCGAAGGGATCATTGTCGAGCAGTTCATACAGGGACGCGAACTGACTGTACCGATGCTCCAGGCTTTCGAAGGATATCTGCTCGAGATCGTGGAATACAAATTCGATGGAGACAAGCATAATATTTTTGATTTTGAGACCAAGTCTGCCGAGGATGTCGAGGAAAAAGTCGAAACTATCTGCCCTCCCGAACTGACTCCGGCAGAAAAACGTGAGGTCCTGGCCCTGTCAGACCGGGCATTCAAGGTTATGCGCATACCGGATTTCGCCCGCGCTGATATCCGCCTGGACGAAAACGGTACGCCCTACCTGATCGAGGTCAATCCTCTTCCCGGATTGCGTCCGGTCAGCCCATTGATAGCTTCAGCAAAAGCCAAGAATTTGACTTATGTCGATGTTATCGGCTTGATTATCAAATCCGCAATCACCCGCTACGACATCAAAGTGGACTAATCAGGATTGGTGCAAAATCTGTAAAATAACTTGCCTCATTAATATATTTTACTTAAATTATGTACACACCGCTTAACGGCAGGCAGTTATATACTGCCATACTCAATAAACCAGATCTAAATCCCGAGAATCTTATGAAATGGCTGACTGGTATCATCTCTACGGATCAGACTGTTTTGGATAGCCTGTATATTCACAACTGGAAATATGGCGACGGCTATAATAGAAATCACTTTTATAAAACCGAAAAGAGGGCCGTTCTTGAGAACCTTGATTTACACAAAATCGATCCAGTCGCTGAAGAGATCATATTCAGAGCAAAAGGACCTGAAGTAGAGAACGCTTTAGGCGCTTTTAAATGGTTCACATACGGGACGGAATGTGGTTCTCCATTCTACAGGCTCAGAACTCTCGATATCATATACGACAACCCCGAATATCCTCCAGAGGTCACTGTCAAATTCTGCAGCAATGATGTAGCCATGGAGTTTTGAATGACGTCGGCTATTTGCCGTATGCTCATGTAAGGCATGCACTTGAGATCCCGGAATTTCAGTGTTTACAGTTCCGGGTCAGGTTTAGGCAGGTTCTCTTTTGAGGTAGGGAGATGAGCATCTCAAAAGACTGTCAAAAATGGTCTTTTTTTGAAGATTGTGCTTGCTTTTTTTGCTGGTTTTCGTTTTTTATAAGTAGCCATGCAATGGTAAATAGCAGTAATTGTTTAGAGTAGCTTTTGAGGGTCACGTAAAAAGGTCATTCAAAACGGACTCTCCTGATCGTACCCAACCTGTAACTTGTGGTTTTCCTTTGGAGGTTTGCCGAGCGTATGCCCGAAGGAAGATGAAGCACGGATGATTAAAACTGAATTTGAAACAGATGTGACAGTGGAGGCTCATGTGTTCGACCGTTTCTTATCCTGTCCAATTCTTTTCCCCGAATTCAGAGCTTTCTGTCGCAATCTTGAAGTTAAATTGTCTCACAGGAGATAAATCAATGGTCTTAAACTCACAACCGCAAGGTTTGTTTTTCGAGCCTTTGGAAGGAGGTGGTCAGAGTAAAAAATTTCGCCCTGAGTCTTGTAACTTGGGTAACGACAGTTAATTAACTTGTCTTTTTTTTGAGTGCATGAAAGGAGCCTGAAATGCTAAGAAAACTTTCGGTGATCGTTTTAGTCACCCTCTTTATTTTCTCGATTCCCGCCATGGCCGAAGTGGCCAACAATGGAAAGTATTCACTTATGCCCCCTTCACAGGGCAAAGTCAATCTTATGGTTGATGGTTCCGAGGTCAACTACAGCTCGACTTCGGGCAAAGTTTATCTCGGTAGCTCAATGTCGAACGCCGTGGGCAATGCCCGTGAGATGTTCGGCAGCTATACCAGCTTCGTCGACCAGCAGCACAACGCGACCCAGGGTCGCCAGATTGTCTACGCCGGCTATTCCAATGCCGCCTGTGACAATATCTATATGAACTGGATGGACATCCAGTTTATCGCCGGTAACGAAGTCCGCGATGTCCATGTGGCCATCTACCAGTTTGACAACGACGCCTGGGACAACTCCGTATCAGGCGGTTCAACCACAGGCCTGACCGGCGGTCGTCCGGGTTACTGCCATATCGAAGTAACCCCGGGTACCACCTGGCCGGTGCATTCTTTCCATTTCGGTGGCGATCAGCAGCCGCTGTACACCCATGCTTCCTATGGGGCTCTGTGTGCTGACTACGCTATGATCCATGACACGCTTCCGGGTGCTTCGATTTCGACATTCGATACCGGCTACGAGGGCGACGATATCGATCAGCCCTACATCTGGCCCCATTTCGATATCGAACTGAACGCTTCCGGTGACCTCGTCACTCACGTCGGTTCTTACGAAGCTTCCAACGATCCGGCTGACGCTTCCCTGATCGAGGTTTCCTCACTGGTCTATGAGCGCAAGGTCGCCACTTCGACCTCGACTCCGTGGACCGGCACCTGGGATGCCCCGGTTCTGATCGACTCCACCTATGTCGGCAGTCAGCTCGTGTTTGCGGTTCCCGGCACTGACTCGGTCTTCTATGTCTACCTGAAGCCGATGTATTATCAGTCCGGCCCGAACCAGCACTACTGCACCAATGGTCTCGGTCACTACCAGTTTTGCAACAACGTTGTCTATAAGCTTTCGACCAACAACGGTGTTTCCTGGCCGGCCACTCCGACTTATGTGACCGATTTCGGCGTCAACTTTGAAGATGCCAAGGCCGATCCGGCTTCTTACGATATTTCCGGTCTGATCGATGACAACCATGTCCTGCACCTGGTCTGGTCCGGCTCCAAAAAGGATCCGGAGAATCCGTGCGGTACTTTCTACGCCGGTCAGATGTGGCATTGGGACAGCGACAACAACTGCGTCTCGATCGCCTATGACGCTTCCGAGCCGGCACTCTTCCCGGGCGGCACTGACTTTGGCGCCTGGAACATCGTCATCTCGAAGATGAACGTGTCTGTCTGCGACGGCAAGCTCTATATCGCTTTCACCCGCTTCGGCAATGAGTACTATGTCAACGCCGACGGCGACAAGGTCGCTACCATGGACTTCGGTGTTAACGACGGTAACTCGCCTTTCTTCATGAATGGTGATATCTTGGTCGTGGTCTCCGAAAATGGTGGTCAGACCTGGTCTGACGGTGTCAACCTGACTGATACTCAGACCGACACCTGTGTGTCCGGTGAGTGCGACAGTGAGCACTGGCCGACCATGGCTATGTTCATGAACGACTCCCTGATGATTCAGTATATTCATGATACAGATCCGGGTACCTATGTACAGCCTGACGAAGGTATCCAGACCGAGAATCCGGTCATCTTCATGACCTGGCCGTGCTTCACGGTTGCCGATGTAGGCGCCAATGCCCAGATCGTTTCCTCTCCTCCGGATCCGACTTTTGAAGTTCCGCTCAAACCCAGCAATGAATCTGACTGTACTACCGATCCGACCTGGACCTCTACCGTGCTCCTGCAGAACACCGGTAACGTCAACCAGCCTTATTCGGCTGTCTCTGACGCGGCTTGGCTTACAATTACTTCCGGTGGCTCAGGATCACTGGATGCCGGCGTTGGTCCGCGTGGTATCGAAGACTGGACCAATGGCGTAACCGGTTGTGCCTCACCGGCTGAGCTCGGAATCCAGGCTACATCAGGACTGACTGCTGGTCTTTACACCGGTACTATTACCGTGACCTTCAGCGGTTCCCCGGCCGCCGACCCGATTGATATCGTGGTCAACGCGGTTGTGGCCTGTAAGTACTTCGAGCCCGAATATGCTACCATCACCGGTGGTTGCTGGGATGTCGATGTCTGGAACATTCCGCGTGCCGGTAACGGCTCCGATCGTTTGGATATGGCTGGTAACATGAAGTTCTATGCCTGTAACTATCCGACTGATCCTGATGCCGATTACTTCGCTCCGATGTATAACGAGAGCTTCCTGGTCGGTTGGAATGACGGCGAGATTCAGGTCTTCGGTGACATGATCGACGATGACTTCGATCGTGGTTTCAAGGCTCTCGACAGCCTTACCATCACCACAGTTGGTAACCCGGGTGGAGGCCAGGGTTATTACCTCACCAGTGGTGCCTGGGCTTCCACCGACAGTTGTGTCCAGGGTACCATCCAGTACGTTGTGCCGGGTCACCAGGACACTGCCCTGTTGATCGAACGCATAACCTTCTGGTCCGAGTGCGGTAACCTGACAGATTTCGTCATCGGTGAAGGTATCGACTGGGATGTCCGTGCCGATTCCAACCGTGACGATGGCGGTGTGAACTTCGCCAATAATCTCATCTACCAGCGTGGCGCCAACAATGCTCTCTACGAGAATTGTTATGCCGGTGTCTACGCCTATGAAGGCCCGGACAACCTCAACAAACTGGCCGGCGCCATCCTTGATAACGAGAACTGGGTCTATCCGGAAGGTACCGGTTACAACCCGGATTCAGTCTACAACAAGATGTTTGGCTTCAACGACGGTGACTTGCTACTCGAAAATGACTCCGTCGGCGACCTCAACACCCTGTACAGATTCTGGAATGGTACCCTTAACAGCGGTACGACCCTCGAAGTTATCAAGTTCAAGGGTGTCAGCTGTGACGGCGAGGCCGGTATGATCGAACTCCTTGTTACCAAGGGTACTGATTTCATGGTCAACAACGAGCCGTTCGCGGTCTCCTGTCAGGGTCTCTGCGGTGACGCCAACAACGACAGCAGTGTTGACGTTTCTGACGCGGTTTATATCATTAACTACGCCTTCGCCGGTGGCTCTCCTCCGCAGCCTGTAATTGCCTGCGGTGATGCCAACAGCGACGG
>WJMC01000090.1 GCA_014728145.1 Candidatus Zixiibacteriota bacterium
CCCGGTAATCCATATAGCCATCCAGGCTAAGCGAGAAACTGCTTCTCAGGTCACCATTCTGGTCGAGATCATAAGTGGCATCGATGTTTGCAAGGTTAACCTCATGCGGAGGATCATAGGCCTCAATCAATTCCGCCCCGGTTTCTCTGACCAGCAGGCTTTTGACCGACTGCCCGTTCGGAAAATAACCAAAACGGCAGTAATCAGCAAACGGGTTGATCCAGACAGCGTCATTTCCCCGTTCACCGGGAACATAAACAAACATCGCGTTGTACTGGCAGAGGGCGGGCATATCAACCGCTGTTACAGGATCGGACTGGTTTACAAAAACCGGGTAAGCCTCGATCCCCGCCTCTTTCAGCATCGCAATCATAAGCACAGTCTTGTCACGCCAGTCACCATATTTATTATCTAAAACTTCGCTGGCGTCATGGGGTTCATAACCGCCCAATCCGAGCCTGAGGTTGACTTCACGGACGTTTTTGATGACATAAGTTCCGATTTCCTCGATCAGGTCGGCCCTGTTTTCGGACTGTTCCCGCAATTCACCGACCAGATCAATCATCTCGGGGCTGTTGTCGATATGCTTGAAGAACTTCTCCGCGAACCACGCTCCGACTTCATTCCAGGATTCAGCCGATGTGTATATAAGGCGCGGTGCGATCCTGTTCATGGGAGGCATATTGGGTTCGGGGATAATCTGCGAGGCGAAATCAGTCTCCCAGGTGTGGATCACTTCGTTGTCGAGCGTATCAACCGTGTAACTGACACCTTCATTCTGGAAAGTGTAATCGATATCCACGCCCAATGGAAGAATCAACTGCCTCTTCTTGGAAAGGATCGGATCCTCCTTTTGAAACAGGTCGGTATCCCAGAAAAACACTTTTTCATCTTTATCAGGCGCGCCGGACTTGGTCCTCAGGATTAGGTCGATCGTCACTCCCTTGCCGAGGGCCGGAAAAGATATCACCTTCTGCATGATATTCGAGTACATCGACGCACCCGAAAGCGACGATGGAGTGATATCATTGATCGCCTTTTCCTCGACCGTATAAATGTTGTTCTCCTGGTCAAAAGTCCGCGCCATCACGACTTCGATGGTATCGGATTCCACGTTATACTTGCGTTTCTGGTCACCGTAGCGACGTTTGCCGAGATCGTTAATGATCTTGATTACGAGATGCTCATCGGTGACAGAGCTGAAATCCGGATTGACCCTCGTAATCTGCTCATGTTTGAGCGTCATCGCCGAAGCATCCGGATACTGGGTCGCAGGTGGCGCCTGTTCAATCAGCTCGAGTATTTCCAGGGTTACTGAATCACTTTGGGCAGACAGGTTTGTCACCATGAACATGCCCAGTGCTATAAGCACAAAATATAATGTTCTGCGCATCATCAACCTCCCGATCAACTGTCTTCTTTGACCAGGATGATTTCACCCCGGCTGGATTTATCGCGGGCCTGCAGTATTTTCAAAAACTCCTGGTATTCTTCCGGAGAAAACTGCTTGCTGTCAACTAAGAACTTCTTATGAAACTGCACATTCAGTTTACCGGCCTTCGGTTCCGGAATGGCATAGCTGGTGTACGCAGTCTGGTAGGCTGAATGATCATATTTGAGGTCATGGTTTTCAGGGAATGATTTGAGATCATAGCCATCCGGTAAAATCAATGTCTCTTCCTCGACCGCCCCGAAAGTCAGGCCGATCCTGAGCGGGTGTTCACGTTCGGGAAGCTTGGCGGTCTCCAGGATAAACATCGAGAGGATGTCGAAATTGGAGGCCGAAAGAGGCATCTTAACCAGCAGGTAATCATCGGCGCTGAGCCCGTAATCTGAAACGGTGTAACCGAATTTGATGGTAATTGCGCTGTCCAGGTCATCGGGATCCGAAGTATCGAAATATGACAGGCTGGCCCCCGGCAGAGAGCTCTGCAACAACTGCGCAAACATCATCCGGGCCTGCTGTTTGGGCATCTGCTTCAAAGTCGACCGGATGATCATATCGTAAGTGGCATCCGCGACCATAACCACATCGCTTTTAAAACTGCCGTCGGCCTTCAACTCGCTTTCAGCTGATATGCGACCGAGATTTTCTGAAGCCGGTTGATGAGGTGTTTCCTGAAGCGAACGCCCTTCTTTGGTGCAGATCAGGACATCCTGCTCCTGCTCGTAACTGGGAAACAGCACAGGCAGGTTCTCGACTGTCGGGTCGGAAAAATAGTATCCGCCATTGTTATCCTTGACAGCGACGATGGCGTGATTGAAATGCAGATGTGGGATTTCGGATTCGATCTTCTGGCCAACCATGGTCAAAACGATTTCAGACTCGATATCCACCTCGCGCAACATCGCCACCATCAGCGCGGCCACATCACGGCAGACGCCGTACTTGGTCTCGAATGTCTCCACCACCTGTTTTGGCTCGAATCCCTTCTTCTTGCCGGTTCCCAGGCCCATGTAGCGGATTTCCTGGGCGACATAATGATAAACTGATGCGATGATTTCCTGTTTGGATTTGCCGGCGGTCAGCGAATCGATAACTGCCCTGAGCTCGTCGCTGAGAGCCATCTTGCTTTCGGCCACCTCGGCCCACCAGCGGGAGATTTCCTCCCAGGTGTCGACCGTGGTATAAATCACTGTCGGCGCAATCTCTGTTACCGGGGGCATCCCGATTTCGGTCACGATCGCCGGCTGATTTTCTGCCCACCAGGTGTAGGTGATTTTGCCGTCCTTTTTCTCCCGCTCGAAATTTACTTCGCCCCTGCGGACAACATATTTCAAGGGCATATCTTCCGGACCGGTTATCTTCACACGGCTGTGGATAATGGGTTCCGAAAACTGGAACACATTCAAACCATCAAAGACGCCGTCCATCGGTGAATGAAACAGGTGATCGGTATATTCTACTTCGATGAAATCACCGACCTGCAATCCCTTGAAGCTGATGATGATCTCGCGCGTGTCAGGCTGATAGATATTCATCGCCTCGGTCGCGCCCGAGACTATATCTTTGATATAGTCTTCCGGGACTTCGATCACTTCCCCGTCGGGCTTGATCACGCGGGCTTTATGCAGTGTCAGCGTATCGTAGACCTTGAAATAGTAGAGGTGCCTTTCGCCCAGCATATTTTTACCTTTTTCGGTCAGCACCCGGGTAAGTTCGTAGTACCTGTAATCGGCCTGCCCCTTGTGATTGTACTCGATTTCGACCTGGTCGTCGACCAGCACATAATTGGCATTGGGATACTCATCGATCCCGCCCACTGACTTGATCTTTGCGAGAAGTTCGGGCTCCGCCTGTTTGGCGAAAACCGTACTGATCATCCCCGACATGATCAAGAGACCGATCACGATAAGGGGGATAAATGTCTTTCTCATCGATTTCATCTGAAATCCTCCACTTTCATGCATTATATATGTAAATCGCTTAATTTCCTGTTAGCATATACATTCATGTTCAATAGTTATTCAAACGCAGTATCATAAAGAATAAGTTCCATAAGAGATTGATTTCTTTTCTGAGTTCATTAAGATAAAGTACGAAATGACAGGTTACTTGTTGCGCATATTATTATCCAGGTCCAGGGGTAATTCGATAACGAATTTAGTGCCCTGGCCGGGCTCGCTTTCTACATGGATTTTACCATGGTGCTCCTGGATGATCCGGTAGCAAATAGACAGCCCGAGGCCGGTACCGATCCCGACCCCTTTGGTGGTGAATCCGGGATCGAAAACACGCGGTAGATCTTTCGGTTCTATCCCGATCCCGTCATCTTCGATTTCTATCACTGCTTTATCATTGCGGATAAAAGTCCTGATATGGATTTTACCTTTGCCCCTGATCGCTTGCCTCGCGTTGTTCAGAAGATTCAAAAAGACCTGGTTGAGGCGTCCCGGGTAAACCGCCACAGGAGGCAGGTCACCATATTCGCGCACAACTTCGATATTATGCTTGATCTCGTGGTGAATCAAAGTCAGGGTGTCCTCCAGCCCCTCGTGGATATCGACACGCTTGAGTTCGGCCTCATCCAGGCGGGCGAAACTGCGTAGCCTGCGCACGATCGTGATCACCCGTTCACTGCCGGATTTGATCACACGGTTGGCTTCCCGGATAACATCCATATACTTTTGTAGTTCTTCGCTCTCCCGATAATGATTTTTAAGTTCGTTTTCGAGATATTTATTGAGCCTTTCGGTCGCCCTCATAAGTGAATTGTGCATACTCGCAACCGCTCCGATGGGTGTATTGATTTCATGCGCGATTCCTGCCACGAGCTGGCCCAGTGAGGCCATCTTTTCGGACTGCACAAGTTGAAGCTGGGTGTCGCGAAGTTCGCGGTTCGCCTCCTCGAGATCATCGAGTAATTGCTTCATCTCCGTAATATCATGCGCAACCCCGATAGCCTCGACAACTTTACCGGCTTCATCTCGGATGATCGAGGCACGCGTGTTAAACCAGCGGTAGGTGCCGTCCTTTGTACGAAATCTCTCCTGGTAACCTGAAAACTCGTGCTCGTGCAAAGGCATCCCCTCGGAGATCCACTGCTTTGATTCTTCAATGCTGTCAGGATGAAGCAACTCCATGGAGCTCTTGCCGATGTAACTTGCGGGGGAAAACCCGGTGATCTCCTCGAAACGCGGTGACAGGTACGTAAAGTTACCATCCCCGTCAAGCGAGAAAATAACATCATTGGCATTTTCCACCAGGGTACGAAACCGCCGTTCGGAAACCTTCAGGGCTTTCTCGAAACGCTTGCTCTCTATATATCCGCTGAAGATTTCGGCCGCTGTTTTCAGAAGCCTGATGTCCTCGTCATCGGTATCGTCACGGACATCCTTGCAGTCATCGAAACCGATAAATCCGTACCAACCGTTTTCGACCATAATCGGCAAAGCCAGAATGTACTTGACACCATGCAATTGCAGGAAGGCGCGCTCGTTTTCAGGGAAATCTTCGACATAACCTTCAACCGGCTGTCCGGATTCGAGAGTTTTCTTCCAGCGTTCAAAACCTTCTTGATATGGAATCATCGGGATCTCACCGTCGCCTCTTATTTCCTCCACGCTTACATCCTGGACCTCATGCACACTCCGCGCGCACAGCCCCCGGTCCGGATCAGAATAGTTCTCAAATACATATACATGGCTCGAACGGGAAGCGATCAAAAGGTGATACAATGCACGCTCGATCGCTTCATCCGGATCAGGCTCGTTTAACAGCGACTGCGTTGCCGCCGCCAGCCCTTCTTCGTACCAGACCCGTTTGGCTAGCGCTTCCTGGGCGCTTTTCTGATCCGTGATATTGCGACCGATACCGACAAAACACTCGAACTTTCCCTCGTCATTCTTTATTCCGAAAGCTGAGAGATCGACGTAGATTTTTCCGCCTTCTGAAGAATTCAACTTGTATTCGCCTCTGAAGCCCTCCGGGCTGAGTATCTTCTGCTGAAATTCTTCGTTTCCCAACCCCTCCATGATCTGATCCATCTTGCGCCCGACATTTTCCTCATGGCTCTGGCCTGTGAACTGCTGGTATGCCGGATTGGATTCGATATAATAACCCTCCGGATTCGCCACCACCATGCCGTCACGGGAATTTAAAAATATCTCGCGGTACAGCCTGAGTTTTTCCTCGGCCGCCTTGCGCTCGGTAATATCCCGCCCGATCCCCACGAAATGGGAGACATTGCCGTCCCGGTCACGGATCGGAAAGGCGGACAGGTCGAGCGTGATTATCTTGTCCGGCCGGATGAAATCGACTTCGCCCCGGTAACTTCCACGCTCTGTCAACTGGTGGTATATTTCCGGCCCCTGTTCATTTGCCAGCAACTCCATCAATTTCCTGTTGCGAAGTTTTTCAGGGTCAATTCCAAGGATGCTCTGGTGGGTCGGGTTCGATTCGATATAGCGCCCCTCCGGATCGGCGATCGCGATACCATCGAGTGAATTCAGGTAGATCTCGCGGTAGAGCCTCAGTTTATCCTCGGCTTGTCTTTGTTCGGTAATATCGATCCCGATCGCAACCACGTATTCAACCTCGCCGGAATCATCCAGAATAACCGTATTCGACCAGGAGATCAAGCGCCGTGAACCATCCTTGATCTTCCAGCAGTTTTCACCTTTGACAGGAGCACGGCTGTTTAATATATGTTTGAATCTTTGAGCCAGCGCTTCAGCCTCATCGGGCGTGATAAAGATATTCTGAAATTTCTTGCCCCGCACTTCAGCAAAAGCGTATCCGCTGACTTCTTCACAAGCCTTGTTAAAGCGCAGGATATCACCCTCGGGCGACAACACAACCACCAGCGCTCCAGCCGTGTCCAGTACAGCCGAGACGAAGTTACGTTCGCGCCGCAACTGAATTTCCGCTTCTTTTCGTTTGGTTATGTCATAAACCGCGCCGATGATTACAGTCTCACCCTCCAGCCGGGTCAATGACAGCGACAGGATTACCCAGATAATACTGCCGTCTGCGCGTTGCAAACGTGTTTCGAAACCCTGAACGTTTCCCGAGCGCTCCAGTTTCTCGACTACAAGCCGTCTATCGTCTTCATCGTAGTAGAAATCAGGGGTGCTTCTGCCAACCAGTTCCTCAGGTGGGACACCGATTAGATGTCCAAGATGATCGTTTCCAAACAACACGCGACCGTCCTCGAGACGGCTTATGATGGTCGGAATTGGCGAAGTGTCAACGATCAGGCGAAGTTGCGCATCAGCTTTCTTCATTTCCGTGATATCGGTGAACATCCAGGCTCGCCCCAATTCACGGTCGGATCGATCCCGAACAGTAACACTGAACACCGAGACATAGCGTTCAGAAGGCACTACCATCCTGAAAGCCCGGTTGTAGAGCGTTGTGATATCGAAGATATCTTCCAGGAGGCTGTCGGGATCCTGCTTTAAATTTTCGATCAATTCCGCATATTCATGCGGTTTTTCGAACCTGTCCGCTGTCTGCTCCAAAAAGCTCGTGACCTCGCTTCCCATTACCTGCTCGCTTTGCAGGTCGAAGAAATCGCAGGTACGACGGTTGGCGGCAGTGATTTTGCCGTCGACATCAGCCATAATGACAGCGGAACTGGAGGAGTCCAGAATGGACTGGAGTTCATCGCGACTGCGCGCCAGCAGACGAGCCTTCTCATCCAGCTCGCGATATGCGACCTGCAACGATTGAGTGCGCTCATCCACTTTCCGCTCCAGGGACTTGTATGCCCGGATATTGTCGACCGCCATTCCGACCATGTTAGCGAGCATCTCGAATCGGGTGACATCCTGTTCATCGAGATCACGCTCATGGTGCTGGAGGTTGCCCATAATCACTCCTATCGGACCGGCCTTAGTAGTCAATGGCGTCATAATGATCGCCTTGGTGCGAATGACCTGTCCCGGCTGTTTGGGCCAGCGACTGTCGCTGTTGAGATCACGTATCAATATCGTCTTGACTTCGTCCAGGCATTCATCAAAAACCGGTGGTCTGGAATCCGGATTTTCCCTGATATTACGCCGGAGGTTCTCGACCATTTCCTGCGGATCACGCGGGAAGCTGACCGAACGCAGGTGCCAGTCATCAGCATCGCGTACCAGAAGCGCGCCCCGGTCAAAATCGAGAGCTTCGGTCACATAACAGGCAACATCATCTAAAAGCGTATCCTCGTCAAAAATCTTGGTCAATTCGCTCGAGAGTTCATTCAATGAGGCTAATTGACGGTTGGCATATTCCAGGCGACGAGTACGCTCCTCTACCCTTTTTTCGAGGTTTTCGGAGTATTCATGCAGATCCAATCGCAGACGGTTATGCTCCAGCGCTTGATGGATATTGATCACCAGTTCACGGATTTCAAACGGCTTGAGTACAAAGTGAATCGCTCCCCGGCGAATCGCCTCCTCGGCCAGTTCGATCGTGCCATGGGCGGTGATTATTAGAAATGGAATATCGGGAACAGTTTTTTGAGCTCGCTTCAAAACCTCAAGACCATTTATCTGCGGCATATTAAGGTCGCACAGGATCACGTCAATTTTCTCACGCTCGAGAATATCCAGGCCGGCCCTGCCGCCAGACGCGGTTAAGACCTCGAAACGATCATGGTTGAGGCCTTCTTTGGTCTGCTCGAGAAGCTGTTTGTCATCATCGATGTAAAGTACTCTGATCTGATCCATCTGAAGTATATTACTCCGCAGAATTCTATGTTTGTTACCGCCTTGTAAAATATACGTTATTTTGATTCAACGCAATTCATTATCTACAAAGATTATACTGCTGTCGAACGCGGTAGTTTGTAGGCGGGCACATAAAAGCCCCCGACATCGCGGGGGCTTTATTTCTAAAGTGCTACATAATTATCTATAAACTTATGCCTGCCACCATATATGATACTTCAGCCTTGGGGTTGATCGCGAAAGTTACAAACAATGGCAGGCTGAACTCGTCGCTTATCTGAATCTCGCGCGATCCGGTGACACCGATATTGATGATAGCTGTTTCATCCGTGCCATAGTAGCCCGGATTGTCCTCGCTCCCCCCGGTACCACCGATAAAGAAATTGAGCTCTGTTTCATTTACCGCGGTATTATAATCGAGCTGGAAATAAGTGTTATTACCGGCATCGTTATAGACATTGATATACCCCGAAACACCTATCGGAAAGCTTTCCGGCCCGCTGACAGATGCCCCGATTTCAAGGGTATGAGCCCCCGCACCATCTTCATCGTCGTAGTTGTTAAAATTAAAGAAATCGACTCCGGAATTCGGGAAATAGTAATCTATAACCATAACTGATATCTCCACCCCGCTCTCCAGGGCCTGTGTGTAGCTCAGCCAGAAATCGATTTCATCGGAAGCAAATGCTTCGTTAGACAATGTGTAAGCTCCCCAGCTGCCAATTTCGAAACCGGCATAGCCGACTGCCAGGGTCGGTTGAAGGCTGGGTGTGTTGGCAATATCCAGCCCGCGCCAGAAATACCTGCTGACGATATCGACACCTGTGGTGATATCGACCTCCTCCTGCGCAACAAGTTGCGAGCAGGCACAAATCATAATTACAGCCAGTAAAACACTACATTCCTTAACAAGCTTCATCGGACCTCCTAAAATGATAATTTTGACAGTTCTACCCGTGTAAATATACCTGTTACAAACTGTAATGCCATATTAAACAAATTCACCTCAACTCGATTTTGACGCCCCATGACAATCCTACACATAATTGTATATATTTAGTGCGTCAGTTCCTAACTGTACTTTTACACTAATTGAATTGACATAAATATGATTGCTGTTTATATTTACAGGAGCTTCTGCAAATCATACCGGCATTAAACTGCGAAGCTTCAAGCCGGAAAAATGAAAAAAATACTGGTTTACTATAAGAACGCACAGGAAAGGACCTTACTATGAAATTAAGTCTGCCATCTCGCAAACCTGTCATACTTTCCGCGATAATTCTTATATTGCTATCATCGGTTTCTGTACAGGGAGCCGTTAACTTGTCAGACAGACCTCCATCTTTACGCCTGGAAAAAGCCGACACTGAACCTGTCAGCTTAAATAAGGAAATCCAGGTCACGACCATGTCCATGGCGGAATTCATCGAGCAATACTACGACACTGATAATCAGACCGAAGATCCGCTCAACCGCACCATCGAAGATTTCCTGCATCCTTCGATTGCAGACAGCGAGACGGGTGATTTGGCCCGGATGTTTGAGGGATATGACGGTGTCTCTCCTTACAGCCTGATTTACATCAACGGTTCCGATGATGACGGTCTGAACTGGACC
Organism: Candidatus Zixiibacteriota bacterium; assembly: GCA_014728145.1. Classification (NCBI taxonomy): domain Bacteria; kingdom Pseudomonadati; phylum Candidatus Zixiibacteriota; species Candidatus Zixiibacteriota bacterium. Next base: position 9,778 of record WJMC01000090.1, read on the forward strand.
GGCTGTTGCTGGATTCAGCAAAACGGCGGGACTTATCCATCGGTCAAATATCACGGCAGCGGTACCCAGTTCTACGGAACATATGTTCCACCTGGAGATTTCGTCAACGGCGCTGCTTTCATGTTAATCGACATCCCCGATCCGATGGACGCCAACGGCTGGGATGTCGGCTTTGGAGCATTCCAGGATCCATCCTGGCACGATATCAAGATGATAGAAATCGGGTTGGATGACAACCAGCAGTCCTGGAACTGGGGTTTTGAAGCGGCCATTATCAACTACGACAACGCCCAGTATGATTTCGACGACATACCGATCATTTTCGGTTTCACTGTATCTTCCGCCTATGCCGACTATCGCAGTGCCTACAACAACTGCAAGACAGTTACCGCCACGATAGACCCGACTAACGGCAAGGCATACTCGGCCTGGGATCGTCACGACACCACCGATGATCAGTACCAGTTGTTTATTCGCCGTGACTATTATTACGACTGGGCGGATACATCCCAGATCATCACGAGCAGTTTCACCGATCCTGAATGGCATATCCGTTACCCGGTACTGGCCGCCCAGGGCAACAACGTGCTCATGGCGGCGGCGGTCTACCATGACACTCTGCCGGGTGATTACGATATCCTGTGCTGGTATACCGACGATGGAGACATCGAAAGCATGACCAGTTTCTCGGTCGTGGCCGGGACTTCATCGCCGGAGAACTACCCGGAAATTTCCCATGTCAGTGGCGATATCTATGTCTGCACCTATATCACCGACAGCACTCTCTATGCCAGCCGGAGCCTCGATGCCGGACTCACATGGAGCGCACCGGTACAGGTTTCGGATACAGCTCATCGTGTCAGCGAGGATTACCGATCGGCAGACATCGGAGAAGGTGGCAACAAGGTGATCTATTCCTATCTCGATTCAGGCAGTGGCAATGTCCTCATGGCGGTCAGGCAGTTAAATCAGCTTGATTTCGACGGCGACGGCGTCCTGTTCTACGACGACAACTGCCTCTTCACAGCCAATCCGCTCCAGCAGAATTCGGATTCCGATATTTACGGCGATGCCTGCGATAACTGCCCAACCGATGCTAATCCGGACCAGGTTGATGCCGACTCGGACGGTATCGGCGATGATTGCGATGTCTGCCCCAGCGATCCTGATAATGATATCGATGGCGACGGTTATTGCGCGGGAGCGGACAACTGCCCGGCTGTAAACAATCCCTCCCAGGCGGACGCCGATGTCGACGGTATCGGTGATGCCTGCGATAACTGCCCGGCTGTCGCCAACGGCGGCCAGGAAGATGCCGACGGAGATGGCGAGGGCGACGAATGCGACAGCTGTACTGATACTGATGGCGACGGCTATGGGAACCCGGGCTATCCGGCCAATACCTGCGCGCTGGATAACTGCCCCGAAACAGCCAACCCGTCCCAGACAGATACGGATGGCGATGGGGCCGGCGATGTTTGCGATTTGTGCGGTAACGCCAACGGCGACCTTGTTGTGGACGTCTCCGACGCGGTTTATATCATCAATTTCGCGTTTGCCGGAGGCCCGCCACCGGTGCCGTATTCCCAGGCTGACGCAAACTGCGATACTTTAGTTGATGTTTCAGATGCTGTCTATATCATTAATTACGCCTTCAGCGGCGGAAACGATCCCTGCGATATCGACGGCGATACCATTCCCGATTGCTAAATTTCTTCTACGTGAGAAAACCCGCCGATTTCATTCGGCGGGTTTTTTGATCGTAAATGCCAATTTTTATCGCTTCCATTGCCGTATTTTCATGTAGAAGAATATTTGACTGTTTCGCTGTAATTAGTATATTTAGACCGGGTCCATACAGGTCTCACCTTAAATATTTGCACGAATACTGTCCCGGCTCGTCTGATTAAAGCACGCGCTGGTATAAAATAGTCAACAAGGAAGGGTTTATGAAAACTATATTTATGACCGCTATCATCCTGCTTTTAACATTTTTTCAAGCCCAGGCAACCGACCTCTACCGGGTAAGTCTGAACAGCCCCGATGACGCCATGCTTTTGAACGGTCTTAAAGTGGAACCCGTTCTCAGAGTCGGAGGAAATTATATTATTACCGCGCCTTCTGGTCAGATCGATAAATTGATCCAGAACGGTATGCAGGTCGAACTGATCGCGACACAGGTAGAACTGGATGACCTCTATCTCGATCGCCGCATGGATGACCGCAACAAACAGGCCTATCCGGTAATCTTTGAATACGAAGGCTACCGTTTACTCCTGGTCGAGGACTACCAGCCTCCTGTTGATGAAGTTCCGGATCTGATGCCTTTGCACAACGATTTCATGGAATTTAAGTATAAACCGGATTTCCAGTACGATACCGGCCTCAAAAAACTGCCACTCGACCTCGACTCGATTGCCGAGCTTGTCGACCAGGATACGCTGACTGCTTACCTCTATCACCTGCAGTCATATTTCCGCAGGGTGGCGGGTACAACCGAAATCTACAACACGCGTGACTGGATTCATGACAAGTTCGAATCCTTCGGCTACGATTCGGTCTACAACGATCCATTCACCGCCGAAATCGGCGGAATCGACCGCCCTTGCTATAATGTTGTGGCGGTCAAACCCGGAACGACATATCCCGAGATTGAAATCATCGTCGGTGCGCATTACGACGGCGTTCCCGGATCACCGGCGGTCGACGACAACGGCAGTGGAACTGTCGGAGTACTCGAACTCGCAAGGATTTTCAGCGGGCTCGAAACCGATGTGACTTTTAAATTCATAACTTTCGATGCTGAGGAATGGGGCCTCCACGGTTCCTGGGACTACGCCGATAAAGCTGTCGCTAACGGCGATAATATCCTGTTGATGTTCAACATGGACATGATCGCTCATATCCAGAATACTAACAGGGCCAACCTGAAACATGGCGACAACACCATGTTCGCACAGCAGTGGATCGCGCTTTCACAATCTATCAGCAATATAACCGGGTACCTGGCGGGAGGATCTTCCGGATCGGACCATCATCCCTTCGACCAGAACGGCTATGATGTGATCTTTTTGCAGGAATATTACTTCTCCTATGTATATCATTCTTACAATGACAGCACGACATACATCAATTTTGATTATCTCGACCGCATGGTAGAAACTTCGGCGGCCATGCTCTATCAACTCGGCACCAGCGATGATTTCGACAGCGACGGGATCGTCAACTCTGTGGATAACTGCCTGATCGTTCCCAACCTGGGGCAGGCTGACACAGACGCTGACCAGGTTGGCGATATGTGCGATAACTGTGTCGACACACCCAACCAGAACCAGGCCGATTCCGACCACGACGGCGTCGGTGATGCCTGCGACGGCAAAGTTCACTTCACTTTACAGGAACCGCCCGACGCGCTTTTAGGAATCTATTACGAGTTCCAGTTCGAAGCCCTGGGTGGAACACCGCCCTACACCTGGACTAAAATCGGCGGGCAGATACCCTATGGTATAACGCTTGAAGATAACGGCCTGCTGGCTGGAACACCCACCTGGTCATCAAACTACCAGTTTACGGTTCAACTCAGCGACGCCTCCAATCCACAACTGGCTGATACGACAACTTATACGATCGTTGTCGAAGAGGGTATGCTGTGCGGTGATTCAAACGGCGACACAACTGTCGATGTATCGGATGCGGTTTACATAATCAACTACGCCTTTGCCGGTGGCCCGGCACCGGATCCCTATGATCAGGCTGACGCCAACTGTGATACGCTGGTCGATGTTTCTGATGCTGTCTATATCATTAACTACGCTTTCAGCGGTGGCAATGATCCCTGCGATATCGACGGTGATACAGTCCCCGATTGCTAATTACAAACATATTGGCTATTATACCGCCCGAGAAATCGGGCGGTTATCATTCTGATAAATAATACTTGCATATATGGTACTGTTTTAGTAGTATTCAGGTAAGTGACTGACTTCCGCTTCTGATTTTCACATCTTAGTTTTTTCTACGCGGGAATCGATTATAAGCCTATCATGATTTGTTTTCGGAGCGGGGATTAATGCGACAGACAAGTTGGGTCAGACTTGACCTGATCATCGCCATTACATTCGCACTTGCAGGTATTCTGCTGATCAACCTGCTTTTTTCACCGGAATCGATCCTGACCGTCATAGACATAAGCTCCAATGGACTCTTTCTCAGGATCATTCTCACAGGC
>WJMC01000091.1 GCA_014728145.1 Candidatus Zixiibacteriota bacterium
CTGACCAGGCCACCGTAGCTCAGTTGGCTAGAGCAGACGATTCGTAATCGTCAGGTCAGCGGTTCGAATCCGCTCGGTGGCTTTTATTAGGCATCCGTTTCTATATGTATGATAATAAATGATTGCCCCCGTTTAACTCAAATGACAGGACCGTTATTGAATGACGATACATGGGTCCATATCATTGCAGGAGTGAAGCGACGAAGCAACCTATGTCAAGTATGAAAACCATCGATAAAAATATCACAATACAAGGCAAGAGAATCAACCTCCGTCGTATCCGCAAACCGGACGCGCGCTCGATCTATCAGTATGCCCGTGAATGGGACATCGCTAAATACACGTTCATACCGCATCCCTATGAACTCGAGGATGCGAATATCTTCATCAAGGATGTTCACAGTATGATCCGTCGCAATTCAGGCCTCGTTCTGGGCATAGAAAATCCTAAAACAAAACAGGTCATCGGCACAATCGGATCACATAACATCAACTGGCGCCACAGGCGAGCCGAGATCGGCTACTGGCTGGGTAAAAAATACTGGGGCAACGGGTATGCCAGCGAGGCAGTCATGCTGTTTCTGAGATACCTGTTCGAGACCCTTGAGCTAAACCGGGTCTTCGCGCTGGTTATGGATGCCAATGAGAAATCTGGCGAGATGCTGGCACGCCTCGGCTTCACCTGCGAAGGCCGTCAGAGGCAGGTCTGCCTTCAATACAAAGAGCGCTACGACTACCTGTACTACGGTATATTGCGCGATGAATTCCGGAAGCTGTAGCTATGCTTTTGTTCGATAAAAGTGTTCTGCGAAATCTGCCTCTCAGAAGCGAACGATTGACCCTTCGCAAACTTAAACTGAAGGACATCGAGCCTGTCTATAATATCCTGCTCGACCGCGAAGTCAGCCGAAATATCGGTATCCCCGGTGAAAAATACGATCTAAAATATGCCCGTGGTTACGTGCGCAAAAGCCAGATCCGACTGCGCAAACTGAAAGAGTTTGAGCTTGCGGTCGAACGAAATGAGGACGGCCAATTCATCGGAGCCGTGGGACTGTTCTTCATCAGCCATCGTCATAAAACCGGCTGGATCGGCTACTGGATGGGCAGACGATACTGGCGCCAGGGTTATACTTCTGAAGCTGTCAGGATCTTGTGCAATTTTGCATTTAGAGTGCTTGACATCCATCATCTGACCGCAGAAGTTTTCGGATACAATCAAGCCTCCATGAGACTTCTTGAGAAACTGGGCTGGACCAGAGAGGTTGTACTGCGTAAGGCGGAGTTGATCGATAAGAAATATTATGATCTGGTGCGGTATGGCCTGCTTGCTGAAGAATTTATGCGCGACAATTCCGATTTACTTGCCCAATCCTGAAAAACGATGCGTATCTTTTTATCGCAGACAATTGATGGTGTCGGTCCGGTATAAATTAAAGCACTTGTAAATGTGTTTATGTAGCGACGATGCTACTACAAACGCATAGATCTCCGCGTTTCGCTCGCGATGACAACGCTTGGGTTTGTTTTTGGTCACAAAAGATTTTTGACCACACGTTTCAGTCATCCCGAGGAGGAATCACGCTCTGGCGTGATCACGACGTGAGGATCTCTCGCTTCGTTATGGCAGGTGGCTCATCTCTTTAGCGGTGGGTCCAGTTTTACTCATGTCATGAATCCGTGTCACTCTTGATTCAATCGTCGAATGAATCCTACCCACAGACGAGTGAACCACCAGTCCGACAAGAATAACTCGCTAAGAATTGTACAAACTACAGAAAAAAAAAGGAGCCATCTCAATATGGATGACTCCTTCAAATCCTGCAAAACCCGGTACCCAATTTGACCGCAGTCAATCGGGTTTGAATTTATCTGATTACAGCAAGTTTATCTTCGTACATGCCGTTGTTATAAATCACGTAATACAAGTACACCCCGGTCGCGACAGGTGATCCCTGGCTGTTTGTGCAGTCCCAGGAGACATCCGGCCCGGATACATCGTCGAGGACCCTCACGATATCCCCGGCAATAGTCATAATCCGTATCTCAGAACCTGAGGGGATGTTTTTAAAGACGACGTTATTCCCATGCTGGGCCGGCTTGTACGGATTCGGGATGACATGAATATTTCCTCCCAGCGCGAAGCTGACAGTTTGCGACCACTCGGTCTGCTCCGCCCTGGCGCGCCAGTAATATGTTGTATTGGCATTCAGGTCATGCGACGGTGACCAGTTCGTGGTTGGCAGCTCGCCGTAAACCGCGCCTGAACTCAACGGCAGATTGAACTGTGGATTGTCCGCCAATTCGAAATAGAAATTCTCACCTTCACCGTTTTCATCGATTTGAATCGTAAACTGCGGACGAATCGTTCGCACTGTATCGCTCTGGAGTGGGTATACGGGAGTCGGCACTTCCAGGGTTGCCACCACCAGGCTGAAATGCCTGAACGAACGAACCTCGGACCACGCGGAATAATCTTCACCGTCATAAACCCGCGCCTGCCAGCAATAAACTTCACCATCCTCGAACTCAAAAGTGGTCAAATAAGATGTCGTCAAGTCCTGTCCCTCATCGATACCGAAAGTGCTTTCGATGACGATATTCATGGCGGGATCGGAACAGATCTTGAATTCGTACGAGAGATCATCACCATCAGCATCTTCGGCATTGACAACGACCAGCTCATGATTCGAGCCCAGCAAGGTATCTCCATCTTCCGGAGAATAAGCTGTCGGCGCTGTGGGCGGTGTGTTGATCTGTATGATTTCAAAATCCGACCAGTCCATCCAGTTACCGTACTGGTTGCCGTCAAAAGTACGGCACCGCCAGTTGTAGCTTGCTCCGCGCGCGAGAGTAGTATCGACCTGCCATGATGTGGTACCGTCGACATCCTCAGTCACCGCAGGTGAATTTTTGATCATCTGGCTGCGGGCGTCGTTCCAGACCTCGAAATGATATGTCAACGGGTCGCCTTCCGGATCGCTGGCGTTATTGACTGTCAATATCGGACTGGTCGAGGAATCGCTTCCGCCCGGAGGAGGATCGCTTCCACCCGGCTCATCCGGGGGATCATTTGGCTCCTGTACCTCGACATAGAATACACGGACCTGTGCATAGTCCGAATAATCCTCGCCGTCATAAGCGCGCGCACGCCACCAGTAGTTGGTGTTGTTATTAAGCGTGTTACTGACCTGCCATTGTGTCGAGGTGCCTCCCTCTGCCACACCCGATGCCTGGGCAACGATCTGTGTGAAGGCTGAATTAGTTGAGACCTGGAAATGATAGGTGAGGTCATCTTCATCCAGGTCAGCCGAATTCAGGACAGTCAGGATCGGCGCCAGGCTGGCAATATGTTCGCCATGGCTGGGAGTCGAGGGAATCGGTGCCGAGGGCGCGTTGTTGGGAAGCTGAACAGTAAATGAGCGCAATACCGACCAGCCTGAGTAATCTGCGCCATCATAGGCACGAGCACGCCAGTAGTACAAGGTTTCATCGCTCAAGGTCGTCGGCACTGTCCATGATGTCGTGGTTCCTCCGCCTTCGGCAATATTGGAAGCTTGTGCCACCACTGTTGAGAAGTTAGCAACCGACGAAATCTGGAACATGTATGTGAGTTCATCACCATCGCTGTCAGAAGAATTGCCAATTGTCAGGACCGGATTGAGTGTACTGACCACCGCGCCCTGGGTAGGTTGGTTCGGTCCCGGGGCCGAGGGCGGGTTATTCGGCAGATCGACGCTGAACGCTCGCGTGGAACTGTAATTCGAATAGGCCTGCCCGTCATAAGCGCGCGACCGCCAGTAATAGGTGTTACCATCCACGAGGTTGATACTGACCGTCCATGAGGTCGTCGAACCTCCGCCTTCGGCAACTCCGGAAATCTGGGAAACGATATTGGTAAAACTGCTGTTGGTCGAGACCTGGTAAGAATATGTCAGGTCATCACCGTCGACATCAGTGGAATTGTTCACTTTCAGCACCGGTCTGAGCAGACTGACCGTTCCGCCCGAGGCCGGGGAATTTGGCACCGGGGCCGATGGCGCGCTGTTAGGACTTTCCACCACAAACGATTTGACCGCCATCCAGCTCGAATAAGTCGTGCCGTTATACGACCTCACGCGCCAGTAATACGTCTGTCCCGGATTGAGATCGAACGAGGGCGAATAGCAGGTCGTACCCCCGCCTTCAGCCTTGCCGTATATTTGCGCCACGATATTGCTCATCGACGAATTAGTCGAAACCTGGAAATCGTAAGTCAGGTTGTCAGGGCACAATCCACCGCTGGAATTATTGACACACAGGTTCGGCCTGACCGGGACAGTCGCGCCATTGGCAGGAGAATTGAGTCCCGGCACAGTCGGAGCAGTCTCGCAGACATCCGCACCGCCACCGGAAATAGTCAGGTTGACAGGGAAAGTCGAGGTGGCATTGACCGCCACAACCGTCTGCGAACTGTCGGTTCCCTTGCGGGTCTTGATCGTGAAATTATTGAAATTAAGCGAATCTTCCCAGTAACAGGGGTTCGGGCTGTTGTAATGCAATGCTTTATAAGTCACCGTATCTTCAAACCAGCCGGAAGCATTGGTGTACCCGTTTCCAACAGTCTGGCCATAATTGTTCGTAATCCAGACCTGCGCCCCATTGACCGCCTGGGCGCTTTCATCGCGCACCCTGACAGAGACAATCCGCTGAAAACGCAGATCCTTCCCACGGCAGTCATCATCCTCGGTAATCGTATTGAAAACCACATCATCATCGCTGGAATACCCCATAAAGACGCAATCCACAAGCCGGCTTCCAGTCGAGCTGTACCTGTATGATCCCACGTGCGGGAAGACTACCGTAGTGCTGTCATCTGCATTATCCGCGCGGTACAGGGTATCGCCCACCAGGGTTAAACCGCCACCGCCGAGTTCATGGTTGGAGACGCTTCCCAGCCAGAGAGGAGTTCCGCCGTTGGAATAATAATAGTTGTTTTTGAATACATTGCTATGGACATCTTCAACTAATACACCCAGAGAATACTTGTTTGGCCTGTCATCGGCCATCCGACCGATCATGGCACAAACCATCGAAACCTGTCCGGTATCCACCAGTGAATCGGCTCGCAAGGCGAATACTCTATTGTTGTAGAATTCATTGTGATGAAATCCGCTGTCACAATGAATTCGTAATGCCTGTACTGATGAGCCAGTATGCAGGGTACCACTGGTCAGGTCCGAATGGGCATCAGCATAAGCTTTTATAGTATTATTATGAAACTTCACGTATTGATTCGACATCTGTGTGTTACCCGCCGGCCAGCGCATATAGAGCCCTTCCACTTTACCATCGCCACCATATCGTCTTTCAAAAGTGTTTGGACCATGATGCAACTCGAGCGTGTTGTGATGAACTTCGATTGGTTCAGTTTCGGTACCCCATGCGCCCTGAATCATGATACCATGACCACCTTCATAGCTGGTACCAGAGGTAATATAGTTATAGCTGATTTCTGAACCCGCCCCAAGTTTATAAGTGGATATTGCAAAGGCATTACCGGCACAATGAAAGATAGTTGCGTTGGTAGTGTCATACATTTCATTGCGAGCGTCTACGGTTAACGAACAGGCGTTGACTATCAACTTGGGACGTTTGATAACGCCAGTTGTGTAGATGGCTGAATGAGGAGTTGTGGTTACAACCACATTTTCCAGTTTAGCTGTATACTCATCAGGTGAATGAGTTTTCGCATCGGCACATATTCGTATAGCCGATGCCGGATCACCGTCACGATTAGAAAAACTGTGCGAAAGATTGGTGCAACGACAATCTTTTATCCATAGATTAGAAATACCATTTCCGCCCAGAATCGTCGCGTCGATACAGTTTCCTGCTACCCCTCTTGCCACCATGTTTACATTTTCGACCAGCACACTGTCATCACCAAAAATATGGATTGGCCCGCAGTCCTCAGCCGGGCTGTTATCGGGCACATCGTGAACAATAGTCATGTTTTTAATCTGTATATATTCCGGGCTCCATGAAAGCTTAATGCCATAGACATCGTCAGCGCCGGAACTGCCGAAAAAGAGCGTGTCGCCCTGTCCATCGATTTTGACATAATGAGCATCTCCGACGTTAATCCCAGTGCCGGTCGCATATAGATTGCCATCGGTCAAAACCAAAATATTGCTTTTGGGCACATTATATGGCAACATGGCAGAGTTAATCGTGACCGTATCCGAGAACTCATCCTGATACTCCGCCACGGCTCCGACCGCGGTCAACATGACAATCAGTGCCATTAGTACCGCGATTCCGCCACTGCGGTTTGACCCCGTCCTGCAGACGGTATTATAATTTGCTTCTGCTGATTCCATCATTTAACCCTTCAAATCCTTTTTGTTGCTGTGATTATCACGATCCCCTAAATATGATACCCCTCTATTTACCCCCTTATTAGCAACAATTCTCATGCCGTTTTGGGCCTGACTTATCTTAAATATTAATACGTTGTAAACAACCAGCTTATAAATATTGTCGACTGATTTTGTATTCTGCTTTGCTAAAAATTTGTTCAATTTTGAATCACCCTGTATTAAACCTGAAATTAAGATGGCTTTAATCAGCCTTTACTCTATCCGATTTTGAGGTCATAGGTGATACTGCTGATTCTATCACAATATAAGAAGTATACTCAAGTTATATAACAAATCGTCCTGTTAAGACAACATAAAAAAACAATAAAAGGAGTCTTTTTTAAAGACTTACTTCAGTTGTACGGTTCCTCTTAAACATACCGCTAACAAATCCCCAGGCTAAACCGAGATGGATCATCAGGTAAATAAACGGAAACAACAGCAGATA
>WJMC01000092.1 GCA_014728145.1 Candidatus Zixiibacteriota bacterium
GCGCGATCGAATTAGACGAAATCCTCGATCAGCATATGCAGGCTTTGGGTGGGCGCGAGAATCTCGCCAGGTTCGAATCATTTCATTACGTGGCGGATTTAAAAATGGGCGGTATGAACGGCAAAGCCGAGATGTATTACGAGAAGCCGGACAAGGTTCTTTTAAAGGCGGACCTGTCGGTTTTCAAAATCGCCCAGGGCCTCTATAACGGTAAATACTGGATGAAAGACCAGACCGGCACATTGCGTGAACTCTCCGGTTACGAGCTGAAGATGTTTAAAACAGAATTGTATATCAGCTCCTATGAGTACCTGCTCAATGATGACATCCGCAAGCATTTCAGCTATGAAGGTGATGTCGAGTTCGACGGGCGACAGTGCCATAAGCTGGTGTTTGCTCCGCCTGATGGTGACAGGACGGAGCTGTTTATCGATAACAAGGATTACCTCGTAGCTGGAACCTACCTCAAGGTTCAGGGACTACCGATTAAAGTCACATATTCAGACTGGCGCAAAGTCGAGGGCGTTAAGTTCCCCTTCCGGACAGTGCAGGATATGGGTAACCCGCTTCTCATGACGGTTATCGAAGTGACCGGCCTCGAGATGAACACGGATATTCCTGATGCTGTTTTTATTCCACCAACCACAGCTACTGCGGATCATGTCTTTGAGGATGATGACCTGAAGACCGACGCGCCGCTTAAGCGCAGTATCCATCATATCTATGTCCCGCTCAAGATAAATGGTCAGGGACCATTCATGTTCCTGCTGGATTCCGGTGCTGGTATGACAATTGTCGGACGACGCATCGCCGATTCATTAGGCCTCAAGGATATCGGCAATATGCCTGCTGCTGGTGTGGGAGGGATTGAAGTCGCCAACTTTTGCAGGATCGACAGCCTCAGGGTGGGTGAACTGACCATGTTCGACCTGACCGGCGGGGTTCTGGACCTGTCATTTTTCAATACGATCGCGTTGATTCCGCTGGATGGTATTCTGGGGTATGATCTTTTTGCTCAATTGATTGTCGAGATCGATTATGAAGACAAGGAACTCAAGATATATGATCCCCGGAGTGATAAGTTTAAAGGTGGCGAGGATACGCTGGATATTCGCGTGGAGAGCAACCATCCGATAGTGACCGCCACAATCAATGACTCAATTACCGGGCAGTTTCGTATGGACACCGGAAGCCATAACTTCCTTGACCTGAATACACCCCTGGTGCGAAAGTATAAGCTTTTAGAGAACGTTAACGAAACGCTGGGCGAGATGCCTCTGCTGGGGATCGGGGGGTCATCCAAGTCCACGCTGGCTTACCTAAACTCTTTCAGCATGGGCGATTACCGCCTGACGAAAATCCTCACGGGATTTAACGTGGCCGACAGCGGTATATTTTCCGCCGAGAATGTCGATGGTAATATCGGCGGTGGAATCCTGTCGATGTTCAAGATTGCTTTCGATTACCCCGAACAGAAGGTCTATCTTACTAAATACGAGGAGGCCGAGGAAAGCGGAAGCGAGTTTATCAGCTCCGGGATCGTACTCCGCAAAAGCGACGGTGTTATTGAGATTTTCAGGGTGATGCCCGGAACACCTGCCGAGGAAATTGGATTACAGGAAGGTGACAGGCTGATTTCTATTGAAGGAGAGAAGCTTACGGAAAAGAGCCTGAAGGAAGTTTACGATTTATTGAGTGGTGATGAAGGCGATAAGTTCTGGATCGAGTACGAGCGCGACAGCAGAACTCGCAAGGCTCAGCTTCAGCTTAAAAAAATATACTAAATCCTGTTGGCAGAGGTGAGTAGATTGAAAACTAAATTATTTCCATTTGCTATCGGCTTTATGCTGGTTATTCTTGTCTCTTTTCAAAATCTATCTGCTGTTGAGCGCGAGCCCTTCATGGAGGAAGGCAAGAACTCAAATAATTCTCTGAAAGGGATCAGTTATGTCGGGATCAGGCTGGGGATAAATCATATTACCCAGGAAGAACCGGATGTGGCATACACAAATTATAATGTTTCGGCCAACCGCGACGGGTTTTATACCGAAGGTTTTTTCAACTGGCATTTCATGAATGAAATCGCTCTCGAAGTCGGACTGGCCTCGGCCAGCAGGGGAGAGTTTACCTGGCGCACACCGGATGGTACCCTGTTTGGAAACATCAATCTTTACCCGATTATGGCCGGGCTCAAGATCAAACCTCTGGCATCGCTTCTGGTGGATCACTACCAGCCCTATGTCAGCGGAGGCGGATCGTTCGTGATCGGCCGTGCTGTAGTCGAAGGAGCGAACTTTTATGATCCCTATATCTACTATGATCCCAGCCTGGAGGATGAAACCACATTCGGATGGTGGCTGGGTGGTGGTTTCGATTCGTTCATTTCGACCACAATTTGCTTGACAGCCAATGTAAAATACCAACATATAAATTTTGGTACGGCGATAGGCGGTTATGAAAATCATTCCGGCTATCAGATTTCAGTGGGAGCCGCATACATTTTCAGGAATAAATAATAAAAAAGGAGTTTTTATGGGTGCAAAGGTTGCTATCAATGGATTTGGAAGAATTGGTCGACTGGTTCTACGTTCGGCTTTAAAACACAAGGCCGACCTTGATTTTGTATCAATCAACGATATCGCCGACGCTCACACCCTGGCCCATCTGTTCAAGTATGATTCGGTGCACGGTGTCTACCCGGGCGAGGTCACTGCGACCGATGACAGCATTACAATCGACGGCAAGAAACTCAACGTAACCGCGATTAAAGACCC
>WJMC01000093.1 GCA_014728145.1 Candidatus Zixiibacteriota bacterium
AAAAATAAGGCTGGCAGCTGATCCCACTGCCTCGATCGGCAAGGTCAATGCCATCGTCACCAGGATTATACCGGTTACGAAAATAGCCACATGCGGTGTACGCGTTTTGACGTTAATTGTGGCCATCCTTTTTGGAAGCCAGAGATCACGGCCCATTGAAAATGCCACCCGCGAAGCAGCCATGACAGTCGCATTGAGAGCAGACATGGTCGAGAGTAAACCGCCGAAGACGATTACAGCCACCCCGAAAGCGGGCATGAATCCTTCGGCCGCACGCACGATCGCGGTCTCCTTGAACTTGCCCAAAAACTGCCATCCGGGCAGACCATCGGGATTGACCGCTCCCAGTGAAACGAACAAAATCAGTAGATATATCAGCACGGTCATGCCGAGGGCGATAAAGGTCGCTCGCGGGATGTTCTTCTCCGGCTGTTTAATCTCCTCTGCAACCGTGGCGATCAGGTCATAGCCTTCAAAGGCGATAAAGGTCAGGCCCATGGCGACAATCACACCACCTAAACCAGTCGGGAAGAAGGGGGTAAAGCTCTCCATCGCCTCGGTCGGTTGCTCCATAATCTTTCTCAAACCGTAGAAGATGAAAACTGCCAGTACAATGATTTTGGAGATTGTCAGGATATTTTCGGTCTTGCCGGTAACCTCGGCGCCGCGCACGTTCAACCAGGTAAACATCACTCCGATCAAAAACGTGACCGCCAGGACGGCCTGTTCGGGTCCAACTACGCTATAAAGGCTTTCGGTCAGGCCGGGCACATATTTGTGAAAAAACTCCCAGAAATATCCGGCAAATCCGAGTGCATAGAGACTGCAGGCAACGGTATATGCAAACCATAGCATCCAGCCGGATATAAATCCGGCCGCACCCGGGAATGCCATGCGCACGAAGGAATACCCCCCGCCCGCGCGCGGAACAGCAGAGGCCAGTTCAGCATAGGCAAAAGCTGTCAGCAGAGTAACTACCCCGTTGAGCGCGAAAGCCAGAATGGAAGCGGGACCTGCCTCGCCGGCGGCCAGTCCGGTCAAAACGAAAATACCTGCCCCGATCATAGCGCCGACGCCGATCATGGTGGCATCAAAAAGCCCCAAACTGCGGGCGAAAGTTACCTGCTGGGCCTCAGGATTTTGTTTCTTTTTTTCGGACATCTTTTAAATAGCCGTTTTAACGCATATTCGCTGTCAATTTACACAATTATAAAAAGTTCAAGCTATATCCCTAATAGATTTTGTCCCAATTTAAAACTGTCTGTGAAATACTCGCCAAAATTGTTGTCTTGTGCCGGCAATCCCGGTAAATGTTTTATCTACATTAGCAATGAATAACCTTGCTGATAATCCTTTTCCCTAAGAGCGTAATGTTATGCACAGCCAGCCGGTTATTTAATTGAATTATAACATACTACTAATTGGCAATTAATAAAAACAATTAAACTCCCTTGTCTGAGTAGAGTGAGTGTAAATGACGCTCAATTAGAGAGATACAGGATATGCGTCTTCTGATAGCAGCAGGTTTTATTGGCCGCTTTGGCGAGACTGACGGTGTTGTGACAACCTATCAGAACCTCATTCCTTTCTTTGTTAAAGCAGGAATAAAGGCTGATTTCGTTGCCTATGGCGACCGGGACAATATGGAGAAGTGGGGAAGCGTCAGGGTGTTTTCTCATAGACCAAGATGTCCAATAAAAATAGATCCGATTCGGTGGGTAGATCCGGCCCTGATGATGTCGGGTAAAATCCGCCGACTGTCCTCGCGAAAGTATGATCTGGTGCAGTGCAGTACCCCGGAGTTCATGGGGCTGTGGGCTCTCAAGATCGCCCGAAAAAACAGCAGTCCGATGATCTCGCTTTATCATACCGCACTGGATCAGTACGCTGAAATCAGGACCACCCAGAAATTCGGCAAAGCCTGCGGAAAGCTGACAGGCCGGATAGTCAATCGCTGGCTGTTGCATTTTTTCAACCAGGCCCGGCTTGTGCTGGCACCTTCCGAAGCTGTACGGAGCCAGCTTTTGAACTTTCTTTCATCCGATGTCAATATAATCGCCCGTGGAATCGACGGTGAAAAATTCAACCCCGCTTACAGGATGAGATCTGACAACAAAGTGCGGGTGATATATGTCGGACGGGTGGCACCTGAGAAGAATATGCAGCTATTGGTGAAGATATTTAAAACGATCAGCGGTGCTGGACTGACTGTGGTGGGTGATGGTCCCTACTTACCGATAATGAAACGCGAGCTTCCCAATGCCAATTTCTGCGGACGTTTGAGCGGGCAGCTTCTCAGCCAGGCCTATGCCGATGGTGATATTTTCGTCTTCCCGTCACATACGGATACATTCGGCAATGTCGTTTTGGAGGCGATGAGTTCGGGACTGCCGGTGATAGTTACCGATTCGCTGGGTCCGCGCGAGATTATCGATAATGGTGTGGATGGGTTCGTTACTCACTCCGAGGAAGAATTCCGCGACGCGGTAGTCAAATTGATCGAGAATCCCGGCCTGCGCAGGACCATGGGACGTTCCGCGCGACGGGCGGCAGAACGTAGATCCTGGGAAAGTATTTTCGAGACGCTGTGCGGTTATTATGAAACCGTGCTGGGCGCGTTCCCGATGCCTGCCAGCGCTCGTAAAGCCAGCTGAAAGGATTGAATGAACATGTTGATGATTCCACTTCTGGCGACTCAGTTCAAGCTCTTCTACCTGGCCCAGGCGGCCGGCAGTTGCACTGAGTTGACTTTAAACTGCAACTTGAATTATCTCGTGAATACAATGATCAGCTACGGTGTTACCGCAGATTCGCGCATGCTGGCCAGGATCGATTCAGGATCGTTTTTCGATCTCTCAAATCCGCTCTTTTTTATCACATTCAGCGGTGCCTGCGCGGTCGTCTGCATGATGCTTCTGAATTTTTTGAGTTATAATGTGCTGAAAAGCCGTATCGTCAACTGCCGCAGGTGGGATCTCAATATCTGCTGTGGCAAAACCGACGGCGGTGGTGTCAATGCCGATATCGTGCAACATTGCGAACTTCCGCGTTTCGTGGAGATCGATAATGTCTGTGAATTGCCGTTTGCAGACAAGAGCTTCGGCCATGTGCTCTGTTCGCATACTATCGAACATGTCGATGATCCAGCCGGATTTTACAGGGAACTGAAACGGGTGGGACAGGATGTGACAATAGTGCTTCCACCGCTTTGGGATATCTCCGCGGCGTTCAATTTCCTCGAGCATCGCCATCTCTTCCTGACATTTAAAAAAGAACATCAAACCTTGCCCCCATATATTCGCCTGCCGTTTGCGAGAACAGTACAGAGAATCTTCAAGCAGCGCATTCATGCGTAAGGAGACTCCGGGACCTGAAAATTTTAACGAAATAAGCATCGAAAGGAAAGCAGGCACTATGAAAATCAGTGTTATCGGAACAGGGTATGTCGGTCTTGTTGCCGGAACCTGCCTTGCCGAGTTCGGCCATGAGGTTACCTGTATCGACAGGATAAAAGAGAAGATCGACTGCCTCAAAAGCGGGAAATGCCCGATCCATGAAGAAGGTCTGGAAGATCTGATCAAAAAGAATGCCGCTGCCGGCAGGCTCGATTTCAGCACCGACTTGGCCACCAGCGTTTCAAACAGCCAGGCTGTCTTTCTGGGAGTGGGGACTCCCGAGGGACCGAGCGGTAAAACCGATTTGAGCGCATTAAGAGGCGCGGCCAGACAGGTCGCCCAAAATATGCGCGGTTACACCCTGGTTGTGATTAAGTCGACTGTGCCGGTCGGAACAGCGGAAGAAATCAGCAGATTGATCAACCACAATATTCGTCACCTGGCCACATTCGACATAGTCTCCAACCCGGAATTTTTGCGCCAGGGTACCGCGGTTTATGATTTCTTGAACCCGGAAAGAGTGATCCTGGGGGCTTCCTCTGAAACCGGCGTGAAATTGATTCGTGAAATCTACGAATCGTTTGTCGAGCGCGATATTCCGATAATTGAAACTACCAATGAGACCGCGGAAGTTATCAAGTACGCCGCCAATTCATTTCTTGCTGTCAAGATATCATTTATCAACGAGATGGCCAGCATCTGCCAGAAAGTCAATGCCGATATCAGCCAGATCTCACGCGCCCTGGGAATGGATCGCCGGATCGCTCCTGGATGCCTCAATCCGGGTCCAGGTTTCGGTGGATCATGTCTGCCCAAGGATGTTAAGTCTTTGATATACACCGCCCGCGGAGCAAAGTATCGTTTTCGCCTGGGACGCGCCGCACTCGATGTCAACAAACATCAGCACAAAGCTGTGGTCGACAAACTCAGACAGACCCTCGGATCACTGCGTCGCAAACGAATCGCCCTGCTGGGGGTGGCGTTCAAGGCCAATACCGATGATACCCGCGAATCACCGGCAATCCATATCGCCCGCAGGCTCTACAGAGAAGGCGCTGAGCTGGTCGCCTATGACCCGGTGGCTATGAAGCTGGGAAAAATCGATATTCCCGAGGTGGCTTTTGTCGACTCGGCCTATGATGCCTGCTACAATGCCGATGCGACCCTGCTTCTGACCGAGTGGCAGGAATTCCGTGAGCTCGATTTCGCGCGGATTAAGATGCTGATGGCCCGACCTGTTCTCCACGATACGAGAAACTGCCTCGATGGCCAGAAGATGATCGCGCTGGGATTCGAGTACAAAGACAACGGCCGTATGACCAGGCCTTCGGCAATCGGCACCAGCCGGCAGGTCGAGGCCTCCTCGCTCAGCCTCAATTTTGAATCTTCCTCCGGAAAACATGAAAAGATCAGTCCACCTGTAAGTGCTTCCGGAGCTGTGGCATTAGGTAAGTCCTGACATAAAATACCTCTATGATGGCGACCGGGTTGTCCCGGTCGCTTTTTTTTGCCAGTGGTTAAGCCTCAAATGCTGTAAACTGCACTTATTTGCTTGATTTATATTACCTTATGGCCGATATTGAAATATAGAAAAGGCTCAGAAACACCTGTGAATAATACAATCGATTGTGCCCTCATGAGGTGCAGTTAAATGCAATAGTTCCGCCCGGGAAATCGGATTAAAGATATGTCGAAAACAAAACCGGAAATGTCCTCGTATCTGGAGGATAGATACTTCAGAGAGCTTGCGGGTTTATGTACCGAGCGGGTTATTGTTCTGGATAAGAAAGCGACGATTAAGTTTGCTAATTTCAGTCTCTCTGATATAGATCCGGATGATCTCAAGAATCGCGACTTTAAACATTTTCTGACTGATGATAAGCAGGCCGAATTCTTACGGCGTTTCAAGCTCGCTCTCAATGGACAAAGGCAACTTGGTGTAGAGCTTGAATTTGTCGATTCTATGGCTTCCTTCCGGGTTGTACTGCTCAATTTTGTGCCTGTCGAAAACGGTGGCGCTGTCGAGGAAGTGATGCTTGTTTCCCCGGGTTCGGCCGGTTACGATAACCCGTTCGAGTCACCCCGGCGCGCTGAACTTCTGGATTCTCTCTACGATTCTGTTAAGGCTGGTATTTTGATTCAGTCCAAAACAGGTGACATTACCTATGTTAATCGGACAACATGTGAAATATTTGAGATGGAACGAGATGATATTATCAGTCGAAACTCCCTGGATCTGATCTGGGAGATGACAGATGAGGAGGGGAACACCATTTCCGGCAATGAGCATCCATCCATGATTACCCTCGCTACCGGCAGGCCGATCAGGGACGCGGTTCGGGCATTGTTTTCGAAACAGAAACGTAAAAAGAAGTGGCTCGAGATCAACACCCAACCGATTTACTCTTCTGTTGATGATGAGCTTAAAGAAGTCCTGGTCACGATCTATGATCTGACCGATCGTAAAAATGCTGAAGACAAGCTCACGCGGTTGGAGAGGGAGCAGTCGATTGTGCTCGATTCGATGCAGGAGATGCTGGCTTTCTATGATACCGACCTCAGGATCCTGTGGAGCAACCGGGCATCGGCGGAATCAGTTGATCAGACCCAAAAACAACTTCTGGGCAAACACTGCTATGAAGTCTGGCATGGGCGTCAGTCTCCCTGCGAAATCTGCCCAGTACTGAAAGCCCTTGATTCCGGACAACCACAGGAAGCGGAAGTCAACACTCCCGATGGACGTACTTTCTACTTGCGCGGATATCCTGTCATGGATGAGAATGGCAATGTCGTCAACATGGTAGAATTCGGCCGGGATATCACCGACATCAAGAAGGCAGAAGATGAAATTCGCCGGCAGAAAGAATTCTTAAATAGTATCTATAACGGCCTCGATAATCCGGTTTTTGTAATCGATGTGACTCCGGATGGCGATTTTATTTATGCCGACTCAAATCGCGCTCACCAGATCATATCGAAGATCAGCCTCGAAGAGATCAGGGGAAAACGTCCCGAAGATCTCGTTCCGCACATAACTTTGGAAGCCGCGAAAAAACTGCGTGCGAACTACCGGGCGTGCCTTGATGCTGGAGATTCTATCTCTTATGAGGAGGCTGTTTATTTATCCGGTCGTTTCTTCTATGTCATAACTCGTCTTGTGCCGATTCGTGACGATGATGGCAGGATCTTCAGGATCGTGGGCACTTCTATGGATATCACAGAGAGAGTAAATGCCGAAGAAGCTCTGCGCGAGTCGGAAGAAAAGTATCGATCCCTGGTCAACAATATCAATGTCGGTGTTTACCGCGTCAGCGGAGTCTACAGTCCCACACTGGATTACGCCAATCCGGCCATACGGCGCATTCTCGGTTATGACTTAGAGGACGATATTTACAACAAACCGATCCTGGATATTTACCAGAATCCGGAAGACAGGAATGTTTTTCTGGATACGCTTTATAAACAGGGTACAGTGCAGAACTATGAACTCGATTTGAAAAAGAAAGATGGTTTACCGATTACTGTATCTGTAAATGCGGCTGTCAACCGCGATGAAAATGGTCATGTGCGCTGGGTGGATGGTTTTATGGAAGATATCACCGAGCGCAAAAAGGCCCAGATTGCACTCGCCGAGAGTGAAAACAAGCTTCGCACGATGACGGCGAATTTCCCTGACGGCGCTCTGTTTATGTTCAACAGGGACCTTGTTTATACCTACGTGGATGGCCGGGGGTTAAGTGATGCCGGCCTTTCACCAGATATGATTGTCGGGAACAAGATCGAAGATGTGTTTCCCGGCATCAAGGATATTCTTGTTCCCGAGTGTTTAAAGATATTAAAAGGTGAGGAAGTCTACTACGAGGTCGAATATGCCGGTCGGATATATGAAAACCGCGGTGTTCCGCTTTATGGTCCGGGTGAAGATGTTCTCGGCGGATTGGTCTACGCCCACGATGTCACTATACGTAAGAAAGCTGAAGAGGCTTTAAAGGAGAGCGAGGAAAGCTTCCGGATGCTGGTCGAGAACGCGGCGGAGGGAATCGTTGTTCTATCAAACGGCATGATGAAATTCGTCAATCCGGAGATTATTCGACTGGCG
>WJMC01000094.1 GCA_014728145.1 Candidatus Zixiibacteriota bacterium
CCCAGGCTGGTATATTTTATCCCCTCGATTTCCTGGCTGAAATATTCATGGTAATGACCGGTAAAGACCGCATCGACCTTGTATTCCCTGAAGATTGCGTGCAATGTATCGCTCTTGCCCTTGGCGGCAGTCTCGTACCAGGTCGGCTTGTGCATGAACACCATCGTGTAACGGGCATCACTGTTTTGATCTAACCTATCAGTCAGCCAGTCGAGTTGCTTTCGCGGGAGATCATTTCCAAAATCCCAGCGCCCCATGTCCAGCACCACGAAATGAACATCATTGTGTGTGAAATCATAGAAAGGCTCGTAGCCCCGATCACGGTAGATATCCGCCGACATATCACTCCAGACATCATGATTTCCGGGAGTGCGATAATACGGCATGGAAAAGACCGAGACTATCGAATCGTATTCCTCCCATTCGCTGACAATACGGGCTGAGTCATCCACATAGCCCTCGATCATATCGCCCACAGATACGACGAAATCCGGTTTGAGGTATTCTATTTCCTCAGCGATCTGCCCATGAACACCGGGCACATGTCCGCCGGTGCGGTCACTGATGACAGCAAAGCGGATTATTCCTTCGTCGATAACAGGCTCGGGAACATCTTCCTCAAGCCCGGCGAGCAGGCTTGTACTGAAAACAAGAAATAACAATCCTGAAAACAAAACATTTAATTTCTTCATTTCTCCTCCCCGGCATGACATTTTTTTGGAATATAATAGCTGTAATTGAAATTGATAAGAAAAAGTTGGAGATGTAGCAGATAAAGCGGAGACTAATACAAACCTATCATCTGCCTAACGAAGACCTGAATTCCCGTTTCAGAAATGCCCTCAATTGATATTCCATGTGCGCCGTATCCGCCGGTTGTAGATTGATAAAGCGTTCCTCATCCTCATAGGCCAGCATCGAGTGACACATCGTGCAGTCATAGGCGATGCTTTCCCCTGCGGAGTCGAGCATATAATCATTGTGACAGCGGAAACATCCGCCTTCGCCGTGATGACCGATAAAGCTGGGATATGCGCCCCAGGAGATATTCATGTATGGATGGATGTTCCTGCGGTAGCTGTCCTTAAGAGCGATAACTGCCCTGTCAATCAGGGCAGTCTTGTTGCGGGCAGTTTGCGGATGATTCCGATTATAGAAATTATGCGCGAAATCAGCGATCCCGCTCAAAGCCCGGGAAGTATCCTGGTAGGTGACAGTCAGGGCTTCCATAGCCATTTCCTTTACAAACGGCAGTTGACGGCTCAGCTCATCGGCAACGATCATCTGGTCGATCGCGTCTTCAAGGCGCTGATAGATATGAGTGGCGCGGTTATGGCAGTCGACACAATCCATCACCCGCGGTTCGACCTCGGCTAACTCCTGCTTCTCGAGCCTGGTGTTGCGGTAGGTCCTGAAACTTCCGTCCGGTTGTCGCACCTGGACTTCGATCATCTCCTCGCGCTGGTCATCAACCGAGGTGTAACGGATTTCATTTTCTTCGGCGATATGCCAGTGAATCCCGCGTGAGGCCGCCTCAGTGCCGACATCGACCTTGAGCGCCAGAGTTGTATATGCCGGAGTCGAGAGACTGTCATTGTCATGACGCACGATCGTCTTTATTCGCTGGCCGTAGAATTTTTCCGGCCAGTGGCATTTCTCGCAGGTTTCCCGCGCGGGACGAAGCTGGTGAACCGGCGTCGGAATCGGTTTCTCGTACAAATTGAAGGTGACCGAAAGAATCTGGTACAATCCGTTCAGCTTGCTGTCGATTAACGCATCAACACCCTCGCCGACATGACACTCCACGCAATTAACCCGGGCGTGAGGCGACTGCTGGTAGGTCACCCATTCAGGATTCATGACCGTGTGGCAGGCCGTACCGCAGAAATAGGCGCTGTCCATAAAGTGAAGCATCCGGCTGGAAAGCACGCCCATAAATACAACGTTGATGACTGTCAGGATTCCGATCGTCAGAAAAACTTTGGAACCGCCGAATCTGCCTTTGACCTCTTCCTCGTCGAAGCGTTCGTTTAAAAGCTGTTTGGTAGTTTTACCGGTGCGTTGTTTATAAATCCGTAAACCGATCGGTATAAGTATCAGCCCGATAATGAACAACGCCGGAAAAACCATATAGGTCACCAGGCCGACATAAGCGTTATTCAGCATCCCGCTCAAACGAGCCATTTCAAGGATAATAAATGTGATAAATGATGAGGTGGTCAGCACCACACCGATCCGCCCCGGCCAGTTGACCGAAACTCCACGGACAAAACGCACATATCTTTTAAACATTATCTATCCTGTTCACCATCGTAATACTGTTGATAGAGTTCCTGAATCTCGCCGGTACGTATCTTCTCTTTTAACTCGGAAGTCGGCCGGGTCACCCATCCGTGCATCGGATCCTCGGCGATCAGGCTGTCCAAATAGGCATTGAGATCGGGATCTTCGAAATGACGAACCTCAGGTATAAACTTTGTGTAGAAATGCTTGGCCACTTCGTACATCCCGTGCCACCAGGTGTAATCGGGTCCCATCATGGAAGCGCCATGACGGGCGCGACGGCCTTCATGATGCCAGAGCTCCCAGTAAATCCAGTCGACTT
This sequence comes from Candidatus Zixiibacteriota bacterium, assembly GCA_014728145.1. Classification (NCBI taxonomy): domain Bacteria; kingdom Pseudomonadati; phylum Candidatus Zixiibacteriota; species Candidatus Zixiibacteriota bacterium. Next base: position 2,606 of record WJMC01000094.1, read on the forward strand.
TATTCGCGAAATTTGCCGGATTCTTTTTGAGATCCTTACTTTCTATCATATTCATGATCTCACCGGCCGGTATGGCAAACTTGTCGTTGTACAACCGCACCACAGCATCATAGAGATAATAATGACCGTCCACAAACGTTTGCCCATGACAATTTATACAGACCTGCTTCATGTTACGGCGACGTGACTGCCAGTTTTCCTTGTGGACCGAGACCTTGGGACGCAAAGTCCAGCTGATTCTTCTGCCGACATCATGGGTTAAAGGCGAAGTCGGTGTCGCTGACATATGACACGTGGCGCAGGAAGGAGCGACATAATAATCGAGACCCACCACCCACCTGTCCGAATCGAGGTTCATCTTGTCGATATTAGTATAATATGTATTGCCGTGCTTGGATTCCTCGTAAATTTCACGCTGGGGATGATCCGGTCCGAGATGGCATTTCGAGCAGGATTCCGGCTGACGAGCCTGCGACTTGGCGAAACTATGCCTGGTATGGCAGGCGTTGCATGAACCCTTGGAACCGTCCGGATTGATCCTTCCGATCCCCGAATTCGGCCAGCTTTTAACCGAGAGTTTATTCTCGCGAGATTCATCGATTTCAATCCTGGCGCCGTGACAGCTCTCACATCCCAGTATCTCAACCGGTTCTCCCGCGGAAACATGCGCCAGGTAGGCATCGGTCGACTCCAGAATCAAACCCGCACTGGCATGATACGAGTTGTTGACTTCCTC
>WJMC01000095.1 GCA_014728145.1 Candidatus Zixiibacteriota bacterium
ACTTCTGAAGATGTTCTCAAACTGATCGGCAATACACCGCTGGCAAGGGTCAAACATATGACCAACGGCAACGGTGTCAATGTCTGGGCCAAGCTGGAGTATTTCAACCTGACCGGCTCAGTCAAGGATCGTATGGCGCTTTATATAGTCGAAGACGCCGAGAGAAGTGGCCTGTTGAAGCCGGGCGGAACGATAGTCGAAAACTCCTCCGGCAATACCGGTTCGGCTCTGGCTATGATCGCCTCTATCAAAGGCTACCGATGTATCATCACCATTCCTGACAAGATGTCGACCGAGAAGATCAACCTGATGAAAGCCTACGGAGCGGAGGTGATCGTTACGCCGACCGATGTTCCGGCTGATTCACCGGAAAGCTACTACTCAGTCGCCCGTCGTCTGGCCTCGGAGATTCCAGGCGCATTCTATCCGGATCAGTACAACAATCCGAAAAACATAGAAGCTCATTACATGACTACAGGGCCGGAAATCTGGGAGCAGACCGGGGGCGCGATCGATTATTTCGTGGCCGGGATCGGAACCGGCGGAACTTTGAGCGGTGTGGCCAGGTATTTGAAGGAGAAGAATCCGGAGATAAAAATAATCGCGGTCGATCCGATAGGGTCGGTTTTTTATCCCTATTTCAAGACCGGTGATATCGGCCATCCGCATGTCTACAAAGTCGAGGGTATCGGCGAGGATTACCTGGTCAAAGCGGTTGACTTCAGTTTAATTGATGATATCATTCAGGTCGATGATAAAGAGTCGTTTCTGACCACTCGTCGCCTGGCACGCGAGGAAGGCTTCTTTGCGGGTGGATCAGCCGGAAGCGCGATCTATGCCGCCCTCAAGGTGGCAGAGACAGCCGAGTCCGGCTCCAATATCGTTGTGATTCTGCCCGATCATGGTACCCGCTACCTGAGCAAGATCTACAATGACGAGTGGATGAAAGAAAACGGCTACCTGTCTGACAACGGCAATGGAAACGGGGATAAATCATGAAGTTCGAAACACGCGCGATTCATGCCGGAGAAGAACCGAATTTGGCCGAGGGCGGGACCGGCGATGTAGTCAGCCCGATTCACCTGGCTTCGACATTTGCGAGAAATGAAATCGATAAACCTCCCCGGGGACTGGAGTATTCAAGGTCGGCAAATCCAACCCGTAACGCGCTCGAGGCAAGATTGGCGTCACTGGAGGATGCCCGTTATGGCATCTGTTTCGCCTCCGGCCTGGCGGCCACCACGACCGTGATTCTTTCCCTTGTGAAATCGGACCAGCACGTGGTCGCCTTCGATGACCTCTATGGCGGTACGCGCAGGCTTTTTACACAGGTCATTAATGATCACTTCAAAATCGAGGTCAGCTATATCGACGCGCGTGAGGTGTCCAATGTCTCAAGTGCGATCAAGGATAATACCGCCCTGATCTGGCTCGAAACTCCCACCAACCCGCTTCTTAAGATCTGCGATATCGAAGCGATTTCTAAAATAGCCAGAGAAAAAGGGATTCCGCTGGCGGTCGACAATACCTTCATGAGCCCCTATTTTCAGCGTCCGTTAAACCTGGGCGCAGACCTTGTGATCCACAGCACGACCAAATATCTCAACGGTCATTCCGATTCTGTGGGTGGCGCGGTTGCAACTTCCAATGACAGCATCCATGAGAAAATCCGCTTTACGCAGAATGCCGCCGGTGCGATCCTTTCGCCGTTCGACAGCTATATGATCCTGCGCGGGACCAAGACCCTGGCGTTGCGTATGGATCGTCATGAGCACAACGCTCACAAAATCGCAGAATACCTGGAGAACCATGATAAGGTCGCGAAAGTGATCTACCCCGGGCTGAAAAGCCATCCGCAACATGAGCTGGCTAAAAAACAGATGAGCGGATTCGGCGGTATGGTTTCATTCGAATTGAAGACCGATCTGAACGGGGCGACTAAATTTGTCGAGAGTTTGAAATTGTTTACGCTTGCGGAATCACTCGGATGTGTGGAATCATTAGTGGAGCTTCCGGCAGTGATGACTCATTCCTCGATCCCCAGAGAGGAGCGTGAGAAGACCGGTATCTCCGATGGTCTGGTACGGATTTCAGTCGGCCTGGAAAATATCGATGATCTTCTGGATGATTTGTACGAAGCATTGAATAAACTCTAATCGATCACCCTTTCTCCATCTCTCTGATGACCGCCTCTGCAAACTGTGTGGTATCAGCCTCCCCGCCGACATCGCGAGTGGTATTTTTGCCTTCCTGGTATACTATGCTGACAGCGTTGTAGATCCTGTCAGCGGCCTCATCTTCATTGAAATGACGAAGCATCAACAGGGCCGAAAACAGCATGGCCGACGGGTTGGCGATATTTTTACCGGCGATATCCGGCGCGGACCCGTGGACCGCCTCGAAGACCGCGTATTTGTCGCCGATATTGGCTCCCGGCACGAGACCGAGTCCGCCCACCATGCCTGCCACCAGGTCACTTACGATGTCGCCGTAGAGATTGGAGAGAAGCAGTATATCGAACTGGTTGGGATCCATTACCAATTGCATACACAGGTTGTCGATGATTTTGTCGTTGAATTCGACTTCGGGGAATTCCTTGGCGATTTCCGTAGCGCTGTCCAAAAACAGGCCGTCGGATAGCTTCATGATGTTGGCTTTATGTCCGGCGGTAACTTTTTTGCGCCCCATCTTCTGGGCGTATTCGAACGCGAAACGGGCGATCCGACTGGAGGATATGGCGGTGATGACTTTGATCGACTGCGAGATCCCGGGAGCGATGACATGCTCGATGCCGGAGTAGAGATCCTCTGTGTTTTCGCGCACAATCACCAGATCGATATCATCATAACGGCTGTGCACTCCGGGGATATTGTGAACCGGACGGAGGTTGGCATAGAGCTCAAGCTCTTTACGCAGGGAAACATTGGCGGAACGGAAACCCTTGCCGACTAACGTGGTCAAGGGGCCTTTCAGGGCCACACGGTTTTCCTTGATAGAATCTAAAAGTTGATCAGGGCAGGGGACACCATGTTCGGGCATCGCCTCCAGGCCGGCCACCTGTCTATCCCAGTCGATTTTTACTCCGGATGCCGCAATGATGTCAGTTGTCGCTTTGGTAATCTCAGGCCCGATCCCGTCGCCGGGAATCAATGTCACTTTGTAGTTACCCATATCTCAGTTCCTTCCACAGTCGATAGTCAGCTCCAGTATACAAATTTGATTGGTATTATAATATATAAAATAGCTGGAAAGTTTCCGTCCTCTTAGAATTTTTTGAGATTCAGCGCGCTAAAAACGGGATTCATTTGTTTTCATTTCGCAGAAACTGATGTAATTCATTAATCCTGTTGAAATATCGGTCTGGGTTCGTATATTGTATAGTGGAACTGACGGGGGTGGTCCCGGTGGACCTGAGATCATACCCCTTGAACCTGATGCGGATAGTACCGCCGTAGGGAGTTCGATGGGTTCATTTTTGACATTCTCGAGATTCCAGCCACCTGCTCTCCCCGACGAATTATCCGCTCTAACTCGGGATTTCAACCGTTATCCCCGGGTTTTTTCGAAGGAGTACTGCCATGACACAACTTGAATCCGCTTTGCAGAATATAATAACCGAGGAAATGAAGATCGTGGCTGCCGATGAAAACATCGACTTAGAAGATCTTCGCCGTATGGTCGCTATGGGCGTGGTTGTGATCCCTGCCAATCCGAACCATATCAACCGTCATCCCTATGGTATCGGTCGACCGCTCAAGGTAAAGATCAATGCCAATATCGGTACCTCGCCCAAAAATGTCAGTCTCGAGCATGAGCTTATGAAGTTAAAAGTCGTCGAGGAGCTGGGCGCGGAATCGATCATGGACCTGAGCACGTCGGGTGATCTGAATCATATTCGCAGTGAGATCATCGCGAATTCAAAAATTCTGGTCGGGACCGTCCCGATTTACCATGTGATCGAGAAGAATTTCGAGGATTTCACGAAAGTTACCGCTGATTCAATCCTCGAAGTAATCGAACTGCACGGTAAGCAGGGTGTGGATTTCATTACTGTTCATTGCGGGATCACCCGGGCCGCCTTACCATTGGTCAGAAAAAGGTTGACCAAAATAGTATCCCGAGGAGGATCATTCCTGGCGGCCTGGATGAAGCTTCATAAGCGGGAGAATCCGCTTTTTGAGCGCTACGATGACCTGCTTGAGATAGCCCGCGAGTACGATATGACGCTCAGCCTGGGCGATGGTCTCCGGCCGGGTTCGCTGGCTGATGCTACAGATGAAGCACAGTTACATGAGCTCAAGGTGCTCGGTGAGTTGACAAAAAGAGCCCGTAAAGCAGGTGTGCAGGTGATGGTTGAAGGCCCCGGTCATGTGCCCCTGGATCAGATCGAGAAGAACATGAAACTTCAGCAGGAAATTTGTGCCGACGCGCCTTTCTATGTGCTGGGACCTTTGACAACCGACTGCGCTCCGGGTTATGATCATATTACCGGGGCGATCGGGGGTACCCTGGCGGCATATTACGGGGCATCGTTTTTGTGTTACGTCACCCCTGCAGAGCACCTGCGTCTGCCCTCGATAGAAGATGTACGCGAGGGGGTAATCGCCTCGAAGATAGCCGCCCACAGCGCGGATATCGCCCGCGGAAACCGCCATGCAATTGAATATGACCGTGAATATTCAAAAGCTCGTACGGATTTCGACTGGGAGAAAATGTTCACCATGGCAATCGATCCGGTGAGACCCCGCATCTATCGTGAGGACAGCACCAATGTCGGCACCGAGGAATGTTCGATGTGCGGTGAGTTCTGCGCACTCAAGATGCTCGACCGCGATAAACCTAAAGTCTGATCTGCTGTATTGTTGCAATGGTACCATAATTAAAGCGCCGCATATTTGTACGGCGCTTTTTTTATTCAATTGAAGTTCTGTTTACTTGATCAGTCTGAAACATGCATAAGCGTAAAGACATAGGAACTGGTCAAATCGAAGATGACCTGCTCCTTGCTCGAACCTCCATGGCCGGATTCGACTTCTTCATAGAGCCAGACATCCTTGCCCAGTTTTTTGAGCACAAAAGCGAACCGCCGTGAATCGGAGGGCGGTACACGAGGATCGTTAAACCCGGTCTTAAACAGGATCGGGACATCGACATCATCGGCATAATTAATCGGGGAGAGCTGTTCGAGCAAGTCAGAACCGGATTTGCCGTATTCAAGTTCGTAGCCCTTGATAAACGACTGAACGCCGGTGTATTCGAACATATGCTTGAAGTCGGAAATGGCGATCTGTGAAACCACGCAGGCAATCTTGTCGGACGCGTGGGTGGCCAGCCAGTTGACCGTGTAACCGCCATAGGAACCGCCCCAGATAGCTATCTTGTCCGGATTGGAGTAGCCTTCATCGATCAGGTAATCAATAGCACCTTCAGCATCCTGTAAGGCTTCAAATCGGCCTTCACGATTGTCGGCTTCCTCCCAGGCCGGACCATAACCGGAGGAACCACGAACATTGGGAAACATGACCACGAATCCACGGCTCAGGGCAAAGGCGATATTGCGCTGAAACCAGGGACGACTCTGCATCGGCGGACCACCGTGGTAGCTGATGATTGCCGGGTTGGTGCCATCTTTTTCAATATCTTTGCGCTTGTAAATCAAAGACGGCACCATCGTACCGTCCTCGGACTCGTAGCGAATCACGCGCACATCGATATCCGAGAAATCGAAGCCGAAAGTCGAAACCTCACCGACTTTTTGGATCTTGTCTTCACCAAGTTTGAAGGTGAAGACCGTGGGAGGAGTTTTCGGCGAGGAAAAACTGAATACATACTGGTTGTTGGCATTGCCGGTCAGGGCCGGGTTGGTGATTTCATAGATAACACCGATCGGGACTTCCGGCACCGAGAAATCATTGCCATACAGCTCGAAACCCTTGAGCATCGAATAGCCATCCTTGTTGAGTGTGGCGATGACCACACCATTGGCGGGATTGTAATGAAATCCGTCGGCCGCCATCTTGGGATCGTAGACGACTTTCCATTTTTTGGGTTTATCGAGGTCCATCAGGCAGAATTTCATAAATTCATCTTGTTTGGATTTAGCCGAGGTCAAGGCCAGCACCTGGTTGTTTTCGACGAAAGTCGCGCCATAAAACTGGGTCCAGTCGGACAACTCGGTAACTTCATCAGTTTTGAGGTCGACCATGGCAAGCTGAACCTCTGAAAATGATTTGTAGCGCACAAACATTAACTTATCGTCTTGATAATCGAGAGGATAAACCGAGCCTTCTTCATAGTAAACCGTATCGAGCTGTTCGTTAGAGATAGTGTAGCGAGCGAAATGGATATTGGGGCCTTGCATGAGATACAGGAAAAACTGGTCGGGATTCTCGCGATCCAGAATTACGCCGGTGTAGCGACGGTCACGGCTGACCAGCAACGGTCTGAATTTGCCAAAACGATCGAAATAGTGCAAATCATGCATCTCGTCGCCGTACTTGTTGGTTTTGACGATTATATAATCGCCCGAAGGATGGACATCGTAACCGGATATAATAGTACCCTCATTGGGCCAGTTGTTGGGCGTGATTTGAATCGGCCAGCCCATCGGCTCGTCAACATAAAAGAGCGCGCTCTGCTCGCCTGTCAGCCTCATCATGAAATAGATCCTGCCGGTGTTATCGATCTGCGGGCTGGTGATCAGGTCGATCCCGAGCAGGAAGGAGAGGTCCTTTTCGACTTCCTGCCAGTGCCTGGAAGACTGAAGCATATCCAGTGCGGCCTGGTTTGTGCTGTCGATGAATTCCATTATCCGCGCGGTATCTGTCGTAACCCAGGGATCGACATCTTCCAGGATATCTGAGATCTGCTCCGGATACTGGGCGGATGCGAACGTGAAGCTGAATGCTATAAGCGCCAGACACATTGTGATTATGCGAAAACTCATTTAACCTCCAGTGTTTTATCTGGTTAATTTCCTATGTCTGTAAAAAAGCAAAAATTCCCGATCGAATCAACCGAATAAAAAGCGGTAAGACTAAAAATGGGTTGACATGCGAAATTATTCTTCAATATATTTGACAAAGCGCCGTATATGTATATATTTGCGCTGTTATTTTGGCTGGGGGTGTAGCTCAGTGGTAGAGCATCTGCCTTTTAAGCAGAGGGTCGAAGGTTCGATCCCTTCCACCCTCACCAAATTTTGACATTAGATCTTTTGATAAATGCGCCATTAGCTCAGCTAGGCAGAGCAGCTGACTCTTAATCAGCGGGTCCGGGGTTCGATTCCCTGATGGCGCATTTTTTTATTGCTACCTGCCTCCAATCAATTCCCGTTTGACATCCGGCTTGAAATAATCTAATTCATGAAATAAAAAAACGGGGACATAATATTGTCCCCGTCAATTAACTGCAATCTGTTTTCGTTTTAGCGTTCGCTGGTCATGATAAACAGCGGTTGCATTTCGAAGCTCTTGTATTCCGGGCGCAGACGGCTGATATTATAATGCTTGTCGATATTGACAAATTTCTTGGTACTGGTGACCACATCGATCGGGAC